>JAJRRE010000390.1 GCA_024279745.1 Alphaproteobacteria bacterium | reverse complement strand
GCGCGCTACTGACGGTTTGGCCGGGGCATAAGGCTCGCCGTGCAGGGTCATAGCGCCGCCATCGGGCTGCATGACGCCATAGATCATCTTGACCAGCGTCGACTTGCCAGCGCCGTTTTCACCGAGCAGCGCATGAATTTCTCCATGCCCGATGTTGAACGACACCGCATCATTTGCCAGCACGCCGGGAAAGCGCTTGGTCAGGTCCTGCAGCTCCAGTAGGTTATTGCTTTGCGTGGACATTGGCCCCCCTTTGCCCAAGGTTATCGACGTCTTGCGCTTGCAATTCAAGCCTTTCAATGAGCTGCGCTGCAACACTGAGCGCAATAATCGCCGGTTCCTTGCCGCTGATCCGCCCGGCCCCAATGGGACAGGTCAGCCGGTTCAGGGCGCTATCCGTGATCCCGTCGGCGCGCAGTCTGGCGATAAAACGTGCGCGTTTTGTCTTTGAACCAATTAGCCCGAGAAAGCCAAAATCGTCTCGACCCAGCAGCGCCCGGCAGATAGCCAGATCAATTGCATGAGAAAAAGTCAGCACCAGATGAAACGCACCGGCCGGACAATGGCGCACAATATCGGCGGGTGTTGCTGCCAGGAGAGGCGAGGCATGAGCCGGGAGTATTTCAGGAAAGCGCGCGCGCGCCGTATCGACCCAGTAAAGATCAAACGGCAAGGGCGCCATCAAATCGGCAATCGCGCGCCCGACATGTCCGGCGCCATAGAGATAAAGAGGCGTCTTTTGCGCGCCAACCGGCTCAACGATCCAGCGCGTTGATTTGCACGAGGACGCTTTGCCTGCCGGAGTTAAATTTTGTGAAAGCGCGGCGCTGTTCCCGTCTGATTGCTCCTCGATCCTCAGGCAATGCAATTGGCGCGGACGCAGCCCCGCCGCCATCTCCTTGACCGCCTGCGCCACTGGTAGCGGCACAGCGTAATCGCCTTTGCGGCCGTGTACTGCAAGCAATGGCACACCGCTGCGGGCTGGCCGTACCCACAGATGCGGGCCCCTATTTTTCTCTTGCGCCGATGGGACGGTCTCAACGCCATGGCCGCACGGTTGGGCTGTGCCCCCGCTATGTTCCATGGCGCCAAGCTCGCAGACAGTAAACTGCTCAAACAGCAGCCGCACCGCGCCGCCGCAACATTGGCCAAGACCGGGTCCCAGCGGATAAAGCCGCTCAGTGCGCTGCCAAAGCGGTTTGGCTTCGCCATGCCGGGAATGTGTCGCCAGATCAAAAATCTTTTGCGCATAATCTATCGCTTCATACTCCAGGCGCCCGCCGCCGATTGTGCCTTGAGTTCCGTCCTGCCACACCAGCATCCAGGCCCCTGCGTCGCGCGGCGCTGAGCCTTGTGCTTCGAATACGGTCACACGAACCACCGCGCCATGAGTTTCAACGGCTCGACCGAGGCTTGCTAATTCATTGCTCATGTCGGCGCGCCCCTTTCGTTCATTTCTTGTCTTTTCGTCCGCTCGGCCCTGTCTCATGATCTGAGGTGTTTGCACCGCCCGGCGTTTTGCTGTTGGCCTGCTGGCGCTCAACCGCCGCTAATATGCGCTCAGGCGTCGCAGGAGCATCCAGTTTGACCGGGATGTATTCTTCGCAGTCAGTTCCAACACCGGCGACGGCATTCGCAAGCGCCATCAACACGCTGATCCCCAGCATCAAGGGCGGCTCACCAACGGCCTTGGAGCGGTAAATGGTCTGCTCGACATTATGGCCGCGCTCAAACAGAGAAACACGCATATCGGGCGCGCGGTCGGAACAGGCGGGAATTTTATAAGTCGACGGCGCATGAGTCAGAAGCTGGCCCTTGTCATCCCAGACCAGCTCCTCGGTCGTCAGCCAGCCGGCGCCCTGCACAAAGCCGCCTTCGATCTGCCCCAGATCCAGCGCCGGATTGAGCGACTTGCCCACGTCATGTAAAATATCGACGCGCAAAATACGGCTCTCGCCGGTCAGCGTATCAATCGCCACTTCGCTCACCGCAGCGCCGTAGGAGAAATAATAAAACGGGCGGCCGGACGCGCGGTCCTTGTCCCAGCTGATTTTTGGTGTCGCGTAAAACCCTGTCGCCGATAAAGAGACGCGCGCAAAATAGGCCTGCTGAATGACCTCATCAAAGGGGACGGATTTGCCGTCGCCAATGTCCACGCGGCCCGGCTTGAAGCGAATATCATCGGCCGGGCAATTGTGGGACTGCGCGAGAAATTCAACAAGACGCCGCTTGATCTTACCCGCCGCATCCTGTGCCGCCATGGCATTGAGGTCGGTTCCAGATGAGGCCGCCGTTGCCGAGGTGTTGGGAACTTTGGCTGTGCTGGTCGCGGTGATTTTAACCCGCCCGATGTCCACCTGAAACTCTTCCGCCACCACTTGCGCCACCTTGGTGAACAGGCCCTGACCCATTTCCGTGCCGCCATGATTGAGATGGATCGAGCCGTCGGTATAGACATGCACCAAAGCGCCTGCCTGATTGAGAAAGGTCTTGGTAAAGGAGATGCCGAATTTCACCGGCGTGATCGCAATACCACGCTTCAAGATCGGGCTGGCCTGATTATAGCGCGCAATCGCGGCGCGGCGCGTCTCATAATCGGCGCTCGCGGCCAACTCATCGAATAAATCTTGAATGATGCAATCTTCGACTCCCATATTATAGGGCGTCAGACGGCGCGTCGTGCTTGCTTCATCTTTATGACCGTAAAAATTCACCCGCCGCACGGCCAGCGGATCGAGGCGCAGATGCGCCGCTATATCTTCGATCACCCGCTCCATGGCCACCATGCCCTGCGGCCCACCAAAACCGCGAAAGGCCGTGTTCGACTGGGTATTGGTTTTGCAGCGATATGAGGTGATGCGAACAGCTGGCAAAAAATAAGCGTTATCGGCGTGGAACATGGCCCGGTCGGCAATCGGCTCCGACAGATCCCACGACATACCGCAGCGAACCTTCTGGTCGAACGCAATGCCTTCAATCCGCCCGTCCGCGCCAAAGCCGACCTGGTAATCGATCTGAAACTCATGGCGTTTGCCGGTGATCATCATGTCGTCGTCGCGATCATAAACCACTTTGGCCGGGCGGCGCGTCATCCGGGCAATCAGCGCCGCAGCGCAGGCGGGAATATTGCCATGACTTTCCTTGCCGCCAAAGGCGCCGCCCATCCGCCGCACTTCCGCCGTGACACAATGATTGGCAACGCCGAGCACATGCGCGACCTTATGCTGGATCTCAGTTGGATGCTGGGTCGAGGCGTAGACCGTGACATCGTCGTCCTCACCCGGCACCGCCAGCGCTGCTTGCCCTTCGAGATAAAAATGTTCCTGGCCGCCAGTTTCAATGCGCCCATTCATCCGGTGCGCCGCCGATGATAGCGCCGCCTTCACATCGCCGCGCGCCATCACATAAGGCTCTTGCAAAAACGATCTGGCCGCCATTGCTTCATCAATGTTCAATATTGCGGGCTTATCGTCATAGTCTATGCGCGCCAGCTGCGCTGCTGCACGCGCCTGGGCGATGGTCTGGGCGGCGACGGCAAACAGTGACTGGCCATAATATTCAACAAGCCCATCGGCAAACAGCGGATCATCGCCCATGATCGGGCTGACATCGTTGACGCCGGGGATGTCGCCAGCGCTGGCGACGCAGACAACGCCGGGGGCCCGCCGAACCGCCGATAAATCCATTTTGGTGATGGCAGCATGGGCGCGGCAGCTCATCGCGATATAGACCTGCAATGTGCCAGGCGGCGCAGGGATATCGTCGGTGTAAATGGCCGCGCCGGTGACGTGCTTGGCGCCGCTGTCATGAGTGCGCGAGCGATGAACGCCGCCGTCGATGGTAGCTGGTGTTGATCCGGCCGGCTTGCCGGAGCTGTCTTTGCGCTCGGAACCGTCGTGATGGTCGATCCTCAACTGATCCCCTCCACTGCTGCACCGGGCCCAACCAGCCGGGTCTCGATTTCTTTTGGCGGCGCAAGGTCTCCTTCATTTGCGCCAGCATCGCCGCTCATCTCCAAATAATATTTAACGCCAAGATTCTGCGCGACCTTGAGGCGATAATCCGCAGAAGCGCGCATATCGCTCAGCGGCGTATAATCATCGGCAAAGGACTGAGCCGCCTGCTTTACGCTATCCAATGTCCAGGGCCTACCAATCAGCGCGGCTTCAACTTTCAAAGCGCGTTTTGGCGTTGCCGCCATGCCGCCAAAACAGATCCTCGCAGCTGTCACTACGCCTGCCTTAACATCGATATTGAAACAGCCGCACAAGGCTGAGATGTCCTGATCAAACCGCTTGGTGATCTTGTAACAGCGCAGCTTTGAAGGCCCCGCTGGCAGCGGCACTTCGATGGCCTCAACGAATTCACCGGTGCCGCGATCCTGCGCGCCGTAAGAGATGAAAAAGTCCTCCAGAGCAAGCCGCCGCTGCGCCCGCCCCTTGCGCAAGATGAGTTGCGCGCCCAGCGCAATCAGTGCTGGCGGGGTATCGCCGATGGGCGAGCCGTTGGCGATATTGCCGCCAATGGTGCCGCTGTTGCGCACCTGCACCGCACCAATGCGGCGCATCAGCTCGCCAAAGTCTGGAAAAGCCAGGCTGATCGCCTCAATCGCCTCACTGTAACTAACCCCGGCGCCAATCCGCATTACGCCATCGGCGAGCGTCAACTCGCGCAGTGCCGCCACCTGACCAATGGCAATCAGCTGCGGCAGAAGGCGGTGCTGTTTGGTGATCCACAAACCAAGATCAGTCGCACCGGCCACGAGATGCGCGTCAGGGTGAGCCGCATAGAGATCGGCCAGCTCATCGATTGCCGTGGGGGCAAAAAATGTTTGATCGCCGTGTCGCAGCGCCAGGCCGGCGCCGTGATCAAGCCCTCGCAAAGCTTTGAGTTCCGCGTCCCGGCGCGCGTCATCCCAAGGCGCCGGCGCATAATCGCCCAGCCGCAACCCCGCCTCCAGGATCGGGCCATAGCCGGTACAGCGGCATAAATTGCCCGCTAGCAAATCGTTCAGTGCTGATCGGTCCAACTCGCCGCCCTCCACATAGGCGGCGTAAAGGGACATGACAAAGCCAGGCGTGCAAAAACCGCATTGCGAGCCGTGATAATCGACCAGCGCCTGCTGCACCGGATGCAGACGCGGCGCGTCTGCCTCTTTATCAATGCCTCCACCTGCAGCCTTGTTGTTGTTAAGACCATGCGCGCTCCGGGCGGCATCTGGTTCACGCAAAGCTTCGACGGTCACCACGGCTTTGCCGTCGAGCATCGGCAACAATAATATGCACGCATTGACGGCGCGGTATGTAACGGCCTGCCGCGCTGCATCCAGCTCCCCAATCACTATCGTGCAGGCGCCGCAATCGCCTTCCGCGCAGCCTTCCTTGGTGCCGCACAGGCGTTTGCTCCCGCGCAAATATTGCAGCACCGTCATGGTCGGCGAGACATCGCGCACACTCTCAACCGCGCCGTTGAGCACGAATGTGACTGTGTCCCTCATTGCGCGCACCGCCCTACTTTTGATCTCACGGCCAATTCGCTGGCGCTCATGCCTGCGATGGCGCGGGCCAACGGCCCGGCGGCGATTTCGCCGCTGGTTGCGCTCAAAGGCACATATTCCAGCGCACCCACTTTTGATCTCACGGCCAATTCGCTGGCGCTCATGCCTGCGATGGCGCGGGCCAACGGCCCGGCGGCGATTTCGCCGCTTGTTGCGCTCAAAGGCACACCTTCAAGCGCACCATTGGGTTTGCACAACAACATCACTTAACTGCCTCGGTAAGTTGAATAGCCAAATGCCGACAGCAACAGCGGCACATGATAATGCTCATCGGGTGCGGCAATGCCAAAACGTATTACGATTTCGTCGAGAAATTTCGGTGAAGGGAGCACGGCGCCGGCCGTGTCCAGATAAGCTCCGGTGTGGAAGATCAGCTCATAGGTTCCAGGGCGAAACGCCTCCCCTTGCAACAAAGGCGCATCCAGGCGGCCATCGTCATTGGTCGTCGCCGCACCGATCTTTTCGCGAGCCTCACCGCTGAGCGCAAATAATTCGATCAAGATGCCACGCGCCGGTCGCCCATTAGAGGTATCCAGAACGTGAGTGGTAAGTTGCCCCATAAGTTTTCGAACGTCCTTCTTGTTAATGCTTATTAGTGTGGGTTGATATTGATCCGCTAAAATGGCCATTCGTCCAATGGCGGCGATCAATGTCCCCGCCTTTGCATTGCTCCTTCATCAGCCTGCGCAGGCTAATACCAAATCAAACAACTTGCAGCGCGTTTCCGAAATATGCTGTCATACAATTGATAGCATAAAACACGAAAGTCGCGCTGTTTATCAAATTATTTTTGATAATGAGTGAGCTAAGCAAGGCGCTTGGTAGCGGGACTTGACTGGGGACTTGACTGGCCAAGTGGCTTTACCACTACTATTAGTAAATTGCGTCACCGTGCTACCTCCCGCGCAACCAGATACGGCAACAACAATCAGTGAAATAGATTGCAAGTCAGAGCAAATTCATGAACCAGGGCAGATTACGTCCCTCCGAAAATCGCACTATTGTCGCCAAGCCTTTAACACGCGCGGCATTTGCTCCTTTCGGCGATATAATCGAGAAAGACGGCGCGCAGAACTTCGCCATCAATGACGGCAATTGCGTTCGCTATCATGATCTGGCGTCGGTCGATGTGACCGGCCCGGCGGCGCGCCCGCTGATAAACATATTTGCCGCCCAAGCCTGCGCCTTGCCGTTAGAGCTAAAGATGGTCGAGCGGCACCCGCTTGGCAGCCAGGCGTTTATGCCGTTGTCCCGCAATCCGTTCTTGGTGATTGTCTGCCATGATACGCCATTAGGCCCGGCGCCGCCGCAAGCCTTTGTCACCGCGCCCGGCCAAGGTATTAATCTGAAGCGCAATGTCTGGCACGGCGTCCTGACCCCGCTTTACGAGGCGGCGGACTTTGTCGTTGTCGACCGGGGCGGCGATGGCGACAATCTGGAAGAGCATGTATTCGCGCAGCCCTTTAGGGTTGATCTGCCTTAACGCGCCGCACGCCGCGCGCCGCGCGCTGCATGGGGTTATACGCAAAACCTGCGCCGAGCCGACATAGCAAACAAACAAACAGCCCCCGCAACTCAATGCGAGGGCTGTCCGGTATGAAAGTTTAAGATTGAGTTTTGCCAACGGTAGCCTGGCTGTTCAAACCCGCATCCTATTGCTTCCCGGCATGACCGCCTGAAATCTCTTCAACCTGCTCGCGCGAGATTGGATCGGGCAGAATGAGATTGAGGAAAATCGCAATAAAGGCGGCAGGCAGCAGGCCCGACGTCGCCAGAACTTTAACGGTTCCGGGCAGATGCTGCAACGCTTGCGGCACCAGTTGCAGACCAAGTCCGACCGACAATGAAATGGCGAAGATTACCATATTGCGGCTGGTCCAGTTCACATCCGACAACATTGAAACACCGGCTGCGGCAACCATGCCGAACATGACAATCACACCGCCGCCAAGGACTTCAATCGGCACCGTGGAAATCGCCGCGCCGACCTTCGGCACCAGGCCAGCAAGGATCAGGAACATCGCCCCGATGGTCACGACATGCCGGCTCATGACGCCG
>JAJRRE010000389.1 GCA_024279745.1 Alphaproteobacteria bacterium | reverse complement strand
CTGCCGATTGCCCACACCCTTGCCATGCTGTTATGATTAACGCTTGGATTGTGACATCTTTGGTGCGAATTCTTGCGGCCTGTGGATTGGCGCGGCTACGGCCTTTCCGATAGCTGCTTTATTCGCTATTGGGCTGTGCTGGGGCGCAGACTGGAGCTTGGGCTGGGCAGCTGGCTTCATCGCAAAAGCCAAACAGCTCATTTGGTCCTGCAAGTCATCAATTTTTGATAAATTGGGCAACCGGTGTTGTCTCACAGGAGAGCGTCATGAAGAACGTCACGGAACTGATAGCATTGGCCAATAATCCTGTCCCCAGCGGCGCTGTGACTGGCCATTTTGAAGTCGATGACGGGGTTCCGTTGCGTTATGCCCGCTGGGAAGCCACACGCGGCCCTCGGCGCGGAACGGTCTGCTTGTTTCACGGCCGCGGCGAATTTATTGAAAAATACTTCGAAGTGATTGCCGATCTGCGGCGCCGCGGTTTTGCGGTCGCGACCCTGGATTGGCGCGGACAAGGCGGCTCGCACCGTGCTCTGGCAAATTCCCACAAGGGGCATATTCACGATTTTTCGCAATATGACAAAGACCTGGCGCGCTTCATGAAGGAAATTGTGCTGCCCGACTGCCCGCCGCCATTCACGGCACTGGCTCATTCGCTGGGCGGCAATATTCTGTTGCGTAACGCCAGCTCAGAAGGGTCGTGGTTTGAGCGCATGGTGCTGACCGGGCCGATGTTGCAATTTGCCAAAGAGCGCATGGGCATCCCTTATGGCCTGGCGCGCGCGACCGCTGAGGTCACACCCTGGCTCGGCATGGGCACATTCTATATTCCCGGCGGCAAAGATTTGGCATTTGAATCAATGACATTTGAGGATAATCCGCTGACCCGCGACAAGGAACGCTTTGAGCGCAACCGGGCCCTGCTTAAGGCGGCCCCGCAATATGCCATTGGCGATCCGACCCTGGCCTGGCTTAGAGCCGCCTTCCGCTCCATGGCCAAGGTATCGGCGCCCGCCTATGCCCATTCAATTCGCATTCCCATGTTGCTGATCGCAGCTGGCGACGACCGCATTGTCTCGACCCGCCAGATTGAGGAATTTGGCCTGCGGTTAAAGAACGGCACGCAATTGGTGCTGCCGCGCTCGCGCCATGAGATCTTGCAGGAAACCGACGACATCAGATTGCGCTTCTGGGCGGCGTTCGATGCCTATCTGGGCGTCAACCGCGAAGAGGCTGCATAGAGCCAGTGCCTGCTTGTTTGTGGCGGCGGCGGTTTATCAGATGCCGAAGCGCATTTTGTGAAACCGCAACAGTACGGCAGCACCCGTTATAGTTATTTGGCCAGCAACTTTAGCGCCTGACGGTGAATTCGTGCATCACCGGCCGCGAGTATCCGCCCACCATCTTCGGCAGATCCGCCGTCCCAGTTTGTCATAACGCCGCCAGCCTGTTTGACGATCGGGATCAGCGCGGCCACATCATAAGGCTTCAAACTGGCCTCAACGACGAGATCAACCAGCCCGGCGGACAACATGCAATAGGCATAGCAATCGCCGCCAAAACGTGTCATCGCGACTTTCGATTTGACCGCGTCAAAGCCTCGTTTTTCGCGGCCGCGTGCAAACATCAGCGGGTCGGTCGTCGCCATGATTGCCTCAGTCAATTTAGCGCATTTGCGCGTTTTCAGCCGCCTTGCCCGTCCGCCATCCCTGGCGAAAAAGCTTCCCTTAGGGCCGGCCCAGAACCGCTCTCCAGTAAAGGGTTGATTCATAACGCCAATCACAGTTTTACCGCCATCGCGCAGGCCAATCAGCGTTCCCCATGTCGGATAGCCCATAATGAAGGAGCGGGTGCCGTCAATCGGATCGATCACCCATGAATACCGCCCGGCGCCCGCGATATCCTCAAATTCTTCGCCAACAATTCCGTGATCGGGCCAGGCGCGCGCAAGTGCTGCCCGAATCGCCCGTTCAGCCGCCCGGTCAGCGACGGTCACCGGGTCATAACTACCCTTGCCGGCTTTGTTGTCGACGGACAGCATTTTGCGGAAATGTGGCTTAATTGCCGCCGCAGAGATATCCGCTAACTCATTCGCAAAATTCAATAACTTTGCCGTTGTTGATCGTTGTGCCACTACCACTGTTGCATCTCAGCCTATGTTTGAATGTATTCCAGAACGAGTCTTACCGCGTAAATGTTATCAACAGTTCTTATTACGCGAAGAAACTGGTCAGTAAAGCTGAAACCACAGATATTCCCTGCTTTTCATCGGATTATTATGGGTTTCTCATCGAGCACATAAACAACCCCGCCAAAGCATCTGTTGCTGCCTTGCAACCAGCTCCCTGATTTGGTTGGGGAATTGACAGCAGATCTTGTATGTGCGCGCGAACAGGCACATATACGACTCGGTGCTTGTTCAGAAAATCACTTATTTCTCGTAACAACACTGCCCATCTTGGGCGTTTCCTCCCTAGACTTGGGCCGTTCGCTTTATTTGATGTAAGGCTGAACGGCCTCTTTTTTGCCTGAACGGCACACGCGAAGGTTGCGCTGCAGTCAGCTGCATACCCACTGGCGTATTTGTTAACCCGCACTACGCTGACGCTCCCCCCCTTTAGAAACAGTGACTTGCTAGCGATTAAGCTTGCCGGGTTTGATAGTGCTTCGGCTTGCGTTGATGACACAGCGCGCCGTTAAGCCTGCACTGACTGGGCCTGCACTAACATAGTGCGCAGCTGAGCAAGTGACATTGGTATTGGCACGGATCATGCTTCATAGTTCTTGTGAGCAAGCCATGCATTCAGCGCTTAGCTGCAATGCAAAATTTTGGGGTTGAGATTGCTGCGGCGCACCCTTATCTTTTGCTCATGGTTGGCTTTGAGCTTGTCTCGATGCCAATTTCGCCCTCCTTTGGGCGTTTCCTCCCTAGACTTGGGCCGTTCGCTTTAAATGTATTAAAGCTGAACGGCCTTTTTTTTTCAAAATTGCTGCCACAGCATCTGTCTAGGATTTCAGGCCTCAAGCCTCAGAGTTCAGGCTTGCGCAAGCAAGCTCGACTGACCGCCCCTGCCTGTGCTGCACCAGCACCACATCCAAACCTATTGCATTTTACTCTGCGGCATCGGCCTGCGGTATGATCAGCTGGGGAACCTGCTCAAATAGGTTTTGAACCATTTTTGTCAAATCCCGTTGCAGTGATTTGAAGGCCGCAATTGG
>JAJRRE010000388.1 GCA_024279745.1 Alphaproteobacteria bacterium | reverse complement strand
CTTTTGAGTGCAAGCAGCAGTAATATCCGCGAAGAATTATTGGCCTTTGCACGAGATCATCAGATCGAGTTATAGCGCCTCAAAAACCCATTGTGGGACGGTTCGTTTCGCTCTGGCGGGGCGTTGCTCGTCTTGTTCACTTTGGTGCATAATGGTAGGGGCCTCAGGCCACACCAGAAACTTTTTCAGGTTCATTCAATCCCCGTTTCAACTCAGTTCAGGCCAAACCAATGTCGCATATTCCGCAAGAAAAACTCGAAAAACTGGTGCAGCGCTGGGAGCTGGTGCAAGAAGAGCTAAACCAAGGCTCAACAGATCAGAAGAAATTTGCAAAACTGTCGCGTGAATTTTCCGATCTTGATCCGGTGGTAAATGCCATTAAACAATTGCAGGCGGCGCAGAGCGAGCGTAGCGATCTTCGCCAAATGGTAAGCGACCCAAGCTCTGATAAAGAAATGATAGAGCTGGCACGCGAAGAGCTTGGCGAATTGGAGCCGCGTCTAGAGCAGATGGGCCAAGACTTGCAAGTCCTGTTATTGCCAAAAGATGCCGCCGATGAAAAAAGCGCTATCATGGAAATACGCGCCGGCACGGGCGGCGACGAAGCGGCGCTGTTCGCGTCCGATCTGTTTCGTATGTATAGTCGCTACAGTGAACTGCAGGGCTGGAAATGCGAGATTATATCCTCGTCCTCAAACGATCTTGGTGGGTATAAGGAAATTGTCATGTCGGTGACCGGCAAGGGTGTGTTTGCCAAGCTTAAATATGAATCTGGCGGCCACCGGGTGCAACGTATTCCAACCACGGAAAGCGGCGGGCGCATTCATACATCGGCGGCAACGGTTGCCGTCCTACCCGAAGCAGAAGACATCGAGCTGGACATTAAATCGGAAGACATTCGCATCGATACCATGCGCGCCTCGGGCGCTGGCGGGCAACATGTGAACACCACTGATTCGGCGGTACGCATTACGCATTTGCCAACGGGCATAATGGTGGTGTCGGCTGAAAAATCACAACATCAAAATCGCCGACTGGCCATGCAGGTGCTACGTTCACGGCTTTATGACGTGCAGCGGCAACAAGCCGATGATGAACGCGCGACGCAGCGCAAAGATCAAATCGGTTCGGGCGACCGCTCACAGCGCATCCGCACCTATAATTTTCCACAAGGGCGCGTGACAGATCACCGCATCGGACTGACATTGCACAAGCTCGATGCGATTATCGCAGGCGATGGTTTGGAAGAAATAATCTCGGCGTTGATTACGGATCATCAAGCCGCGCAGCTGGCTGAATTTACATGATTGAGCGGGATTCAATACAAATGGGCGCGGCCGAGAATTTGGCCAATGCAACGATTGCAGCCTGGTTGCGCAGTGCGATAGACCGTTTAAAAGCTGTTAAAATTGATACAGCGTCTCTTGACGCGCGGCTTCTGGTCTCCCATGTAACGCGCATGGATCATGCTGCACTGATTGCCCATGACGGGCACAGATTGTGCGCAAAAGACATTAGCAGGCTGGAGCATTTGTTGGCGCGACGGCTAGCCCGCGAGCCAGTTTCAAGACTGTTCGGAACCCGAGACTTTTATGGTCGCAGCTTTCAAATCACACCGGATGTGCTGGATCCGCGGCCAGACAGCGAAACATTAATCGATGTTGCGCTAAAGCAGGTTGCTGACGAAGGTTGGGAAGACAAAGAGCTTGCGATCTTAGACGTTGGAACCGGGAGCGGCTGTTTGCTGTTAACTCTACTGGCTGAATTACCGCGCGCGAGGGGTGTTGGAACCGATATAAGCCCCGCAGCGCTTAGTGTTGCCACGGAAAATGCCGCTTCGCTTGGTTTGAGTGATCGTGCAGTTTTTCAACAGGTGGATATACTGTCGGGAATTAACAGAAAATTTAATCTTGTAATATCCAATCTTCCCTATATTCCAAGTCGCGATATTGCCGGATTGGAGCGTGATGTATTCGAATATGATCCGCATTTGGCATTGGACGGAGGGAGTGATGGGCTGAGATTATACCGGCGTCTAGCGAAAGAATTATCATGCGTAATATCAAATGGTTGGGTGATTGTTGAGGTTGGCTGCGGTCAAGCCGCTGATGTAATAAAACTGTTTCAGGCCGGCAATTCTTGCATAGCTTCTAAAAAGGGTCATATTTTTAGTGACTTTGCGGGGCGAGACCGAGTGGTGGCGCTGCGAACACTGTGCGCCGAAAACTGAAATAACAGCTGGATTTTCTTAACTAACTCGGTACTATGTTGCTGGGTCAATACTTGAGAAATCGAGACGGAGTTTTACAGTACGCTCGTTTGATGTGAGAGTGGTGTAGTGTCTTGTGAGAAACAATTCAAAAGGAAGATGAAGGAACTCCGTTCTTTCGGTTCTGTTTCATTCGGCAAAGATTAGGCCGACTCTCTAGTAATGACCAATAATGACAAATTTCCAATACCAGACTCGGATTTGCTGCAGTGGGTTGACTGCACGCAGTGCGGGGCCGGTGGAGAAAAATTGAACGCAGATATAGTTTAGAATTTCGTTGTTTGGATATAAGTGTTTGGGATTGTTTGACTTGGCAGGTGAGCCGGGCAGCTGGGGCGATACACTCACATCCGACGCGGAGGGATATTCGAGTATTTCAGCGGTGGAACTCAGTACTTAAAGATCGCTTTGGTAGTGAGAAAGTATTCGAGTAAATCGAAATCATCATGTGGGCCTGTGCCAGTTATACCGCTAGCGGCGGTTTTAACGCATGGTCTTGATAAATAAATTCTATTTGAAATGGGAGCCCATGAGGCAGGGACAGCAAAACCGCAGAGGCCGCGGAAGATCAAATAATACCAATCGTGGTGGTGGAAAAGGACAAAATCCACTCACGCGAACAGTCGAGTCTAATGGACCCGATGTAAAGATTCGCGGAAATCCTTCTCATATCGCTGAGAAGTATATTACTTTGGCTCGAGATTCACTGTCGTCGGGCGATATTGTTATGGCAGAAAACTACCTGCAACATGCTGAACATTATAATAGAATAATAATGTCTCATCGAGAGCAACAGCAGTTACAGCAAGAAAATCATAATAGTCGCCAAAATAATAGATCGCAGCCACAGCATAATAATAATTCTTATACAAATAACGATGTGCAGGTTAATGACAGCAGTGATGACCAGTCCTCTGAGGAGCGTGCTGGCGGTATTCGTGGGAATGAGCCGCAACCTCGCATCAATGAAGGCAGGTCTCGCGAACCGCGTGACAACCCGCGTGCTAGACGCGGTAACAATGATACTCGTGCAGACCGGCAACCCAGAGCGGCTCGTCCACGCCGAGTGAGCGAAGCTTCAAATGACGAACAGCCACGCAATGCAGCGCCACCGCGCAGACGAAGTAATAGCAGCGGTAAAACTGACGGGCCAAAGATAAGCGATGGCCAGGAAACTCCCGGTTTCTTAAAAAATTCTGTTGCGCCAGTTGCAAAACGAAGGCGTCGTGCCCCAGCAGTTGTTGAAGCGCAAACCAATGAGCATACAGAGCCAGCTGGTCCACCAAGTGAAAAGTCGTGAATTCGAAATTTGACTGTTTGGTTTTAGATTGCAGGATCTGTGCAATCAGGGGTGAACTTCGGAAAAATATTCGCTTTGGTGTTCGCAAGGTTTGGACTGCAGCTGGAGCATGATTGCGTTACCATAGAAGTATTTCGCGTTCACGCATGACCGCGTACTCAGACTGTACAACAATGACTTAAGGCAGCCCCGCCAGCTAAATCTATTTCGATTTAAACCAAACCTGCGTTAGTCATTTGTTGCCAGTTGCCAGTTGCCAGTTGCCAGTTGCCAGTTGCCAGTTGCCAGTTGCCAGTTGCCAGTTGCCAGTTGCCAGTTGCCAGTTGCCAGTATTGTTGCGTTATTAGATTATATTCTTGAACCCAAAAATCTAATCATTACGGGATGCTTGCCAGCTTAGGTTTTGCCAGATTGCAATATTGAGGCCGAGCCGTTTTCTTGCAACAATATAATTGGCTGTTGCGACGAATGCCAGTGACAAGGATGTGGCGCTGGCTGCCCCCAGTAAACCGTAATAGGGTACAAGAATAATATTCAAAGTAATACTTATTATAGCGGTCGCAATCAAATTGAGGGCGCAGGCGCGCTGCTGTCCCATCATATTCAGTAAAAACTCCGCTGGTCCCATGGCGGATCGCACCAAGAAACCCAACACTAGAATAAACATGACGGAATAGCCATCGGTGAACTGTGGGCCAAACAGCCATAACAAAGGTTTGCCCATAACTAAAATCAAGAGGGCTGCGGCCAGTGATGGCCAAAATGTCCAGTTAACCGCATCGGCGACAAACTTACGTAACGCCAATTTATCGCCGCGGGTATGCAAGGCAGCAAACCGATTTGCGACAGCGCTGCCGACGGCATAATGCACAAACATGATTAGGGCCATTGTTTTGGCGGCGGCAAAATATATTCCGACATCACTCGGCGTCATGAAATGTGAAATGACCAATATGTCTGCATTTTGCAGAACCAGTTCGCAACCTGTAATGGCCACCAGGGGAAGCGCTGTTTTGAACCATTTTGAAAAAGCATAGGTCCGCTCTTCGGCGGCACACGGTTTATCCTGGCGCAATTGTTTGTTTATGAAAATTGTTTGCACAAATGCGGCAATCCAGCTGCCAATCACTGCCGCCCCGGCAGCTGTTCTCGCTTCCATCGGTAAGCCAGCGAAGTAGAAGGCGGTCATGGCGCAAAGGATTAACAGAGGACGCAGAACATAAGGCGGGACGAGTGCCAGGATCATCCAGCCATGGGCACGGCCAATGCCGTCTTGCACGTCTGCTATTGTAAACATGGGGACGCAGATCAGCGCCAAATAGGCTGGTAGAACATAGATATTGGTTGCGCTATCGGCGAAAAAATACAGCAGTACCAAGCCGACAATCATGACGCCAGTACTGAGGCCGAGCGCAAATAGCCTGCCGCCAAAGATCAATCCGCGCAGATGGGCAAGTCTACCCTGAACCTTGTATTCAGGGATTAAGCGGATCATAGCGGTGTTGAAGCCCAAATGAGACAACCCGCCGAGCACCATCACCCAAGTCCAGACAAAAACATATATGCCATACTCATGGCCGCCCATGAGCCGCGCCAGCACAATCTG
>JAJRRE010000387.1 GCA_024279745.1 Alphaproteobacteria bacterium | reverse complement strand
GGTCAAGGTGCGCGGCGTTGTGCGGGTGATCAATGAGCGCTATTGGGAAGAACAGCGGCTACTATATCGCTCCGATTATGACGAGTTGACGGGTCTGCTTAACCGCTCATCATTGACAGAAGCGTTGGATGTGGCGCTGACTCGCTCGGTTAGCTCTGGCGTACCTTGCGCTTATCTGGTGGCGGCAGTGACCAATCTGTCGATCATCAATGAAACATTTGGGTTTGAAGTGGGCGATGAGGTGATATCCGCCAGCGCCAAGCTTATCAAAGAACATTTGCGCGGCGGCGATACCATTGGGCGCTATTCATCGAACAAGTTTGGCATAATTTTACATGATTGCAGCCCCAGCTCGCTGCGGGTGGCCGCTCAGCGCTTCATGACAGCTTTGCGCTCAGCCCCGATCGAGACCTCGTTGTGCCAGGTGTCAGCGACCTTATCCATTGGCGGCGTCCTCATACCCGATCAGGCTGCTACCGTCCAGCAGGCGGCCAGCCATGCCATGTGGGCCTTGGACAAAGCCAAGCAAAAACGCCAAGAAGGCTTCAGCCCTTATAATCCCGGCTCGGATATGGCTTCCACCCGGCGCAAAAACATCAAGATCGCCGAAGAGATTACGGCAGCGCTGCGCGAGGAGCGGATGTTGTTGGCGTTGCAGCCGATGATCAATTGCCAAACGCGCGAAGCCGATCTTTATGAATGTCTGCTACGGATCAAGCAGCCTGATGGCAGCATTGCCTCGGCGGCTGAGTTTATTGTGGTTGGCGAGCAGCTCGGCATGGCGGGGCTGATCGATCGGCGGACGCTGGAGCTGGCCATCGACATTTTGAAAAAACACCCGACGGTTAAATTGTCGCTGAATGTTTCCGGGCTGACAGCCAGTGATCACGATTGGCTCATGGCCCTGCACCGGTTGAGCGGCGGCAACCGCGAACTGACCAGCCGGCTGTGGATTGAAATTACGGAAACCGCCGCCGTTGATGATCTCGATCAGACCATAAATTTTGTCGACATGCTGAAAGAGCTGGGCTGCAAGGTGGCCATTGATGACTTCGGCGCCGGTTATACGTCCTTCAAAAACCTGAAACTGCTTGATGTGGATATGGTCAAGATCGACGGCTCATTCGTGAAAAATCTAGCCGAAGATACGACAGATCAGATTTTCATCGAGACCATGGTCAAGCTGGCGCAAAGTTTTGGCATGGATACGGTGGCCGAGTGGGTTGGCGATGAAGCCACCGCCGATATTCTCAAAACGGCTGGTATCACTCATATGCAAGGCTTCTTGTTCGGTCAGCCCATGCCAGTTGAACAAATGCTGGGCACGCCGCATTCCCTGCGCGCGGCGCTGGACCAATTCAAATAAGTGGCGGGCATCTATCAGCGCCAGCCCCTTCGGCTGTCTTGGCCCCTCAGCCGTCTCTTGCCCCCTCAGCTGTTTTGGCTCCTCAGCCGCCTTGCCCCTTCAATTGTCTTGGGTGCGCGACGCTCGCGGCACTATTTTTTCTGGTCTTTTTGCAGCTTATCGAACATCTTTTGCATTTGCTCCAGCTGCTGTTTCATGGCCGCCATTTCGTCTGTCGGTGAACCAGATGGATTGCCTTGCGCCGTGCCGCCGTGAGTTTGGCCTTGAGCCGCGCCAGGTTGAGCAGAGCCGGGCTGAGTAGGGGAGGCTGGCCCCCTCGCCTTGTCGGCCGCTTTGTCGGCAGCTGCCGCGGCTGATGACGAAGCAGTTGCTGAGCCCGGTTGAGCTGAGCCCGGTTGAGGCGCCTGCGCGCCCTCCTGTGCTCCAGATTGGGCACCAGCTTGCGCTCCTCCAGTGCTGTCGGCGCTGCCTTGCTTGCCAAAGGGTGAGAACACCGCCATGGCGTTTTCAAACAACTCGACATTCTTGCGCGCTTGTTCTTGATAAGCATCAAACGGCGAGCCAGTAAATGCGGTCGAAAATTGCTGTTTAAAGCGGTCCTGTTCGCGCGCCAAGGCATCCAGGCTGACTTGCAAATAGCTGGGCACCATATGTTCGATGCTCTTGCCGTAAAAGCGGATCAACTGGCGCAGGAACGGGATTGGCAACATCGGATTTCCGCCCGGCCGACTTTCCTGCTCGACTATAATTTGGGTGAGGACGCTGTGGGTCAGATCCTCGCCGGATTTGGCATCAAAAACGACAAAGTCCCGCTCAGCGCGGACCAGTACCGCCAGATCTTCCAGCGTTACATAGGTGCTGGTCTCTGTGTTATACAGTCGCCGGTTGGCATATTTTTTGACAATAACCGGCTCACTCGGATCAGTTATTTTTGCCGATTTTCCCAACATCATCTCACTTTAGCTAAATGGTTTATCGCCCATAGCCCGGCCACAGCTTTGGCATCGGACCTGTTTGCGCCAAGCCTTGATTGGACGGCTTGCGATGTTGTGCAGCCAAAGCCGTGACAGCCGCTGCAACTTTGAGCGCGAAGCGATCAAGAACTGTAGTGCCTTTCGCAGTGCATCATGATATCACTATATTGCACTGCGATACCAGCCGTTTTGTGAAATTGGTTAGCAGGGGGATGAGGCGCCCGCGCGCCAGCTGCCGTTAAATTGGCGGGCGGCGGCGGGTTTGAGAAATTAATTCGGACAAAATGGGCGAAATGGGCAAATCCGGAAAGTCGGAGCTGTTTTGCAAGATATGGGGCGAAGGTCGTGATTGCTGCACCAGCACCAGCGCGCTAAGCGTGGCCATAATAATATTTTCATAGCGCGAGCTGCTGGCAGTACAAGAGCGCCCGCTGCACCGCTCGCAAACAAGAGCCAGTATTAAGCCGTATTTAAAATGCCAAGGAGAAAGCCATGAGCCAGGATGCACAAACCATAGTGATAGCCAGCGCCGCGCGCACGCCGGTGGGATCGTTTTTGGGAGGGCTGTCAACACTGCCGGCCCACGATCTTGGCAAAATCGCGATTGAAAGCGCGTTAGCGCGGGCAAGCGTTGAGGCGGGTGCCGTTTCAGAAGTTATCCTGGGCCAGATATTGACAGCAGGGCAGGGGCAAAATCCGGCACGTCAGGCTTCGGTCAATGCGGGCATTCCGGTCGAGGCACCGGCCTGGGGTTTGAACCAGCTGTGCGGCTCGGGTCTGCGGGCAGTGGCGCTGGGCGCGCAGCAAATTCAGCTGGGCGCGGCATCGATCATTGTAGCCGGCGGCCAGGAAAGCATGAGCCAGGCCACCCATTGCGCGAATTTGCGTAACGGCACCAAAATGGGCGATCTAAAATATATCGACACCATGATCAAAGACGGCCTGTGGGATGCTTTCAACGGCTATCACATGGGCACGACGGCAGAGAATGTCGCCAAGCAGTTTCAGATTACGCGCGAGACCCAGGACGCCTTCGCCGCCGCCTCGCAGAACAAAGCCGAAGCTGCACAAAAGGCCGGGACGTTCAAAGACGAGATCGTTGAAGTGACCGTGCCGTCGCGGCGCGGCGATAAGGTTGTGGCCGATGACGAATATATCAAGCCGGGCGTTGAAGCGGCTGGCCTGGCAAAACTGCGGCCTGCCTTCGCCAAGGACGGCACCGTCACAGCGGGCAATGCCAGTGGGATCAATGACGGCGCTGTGGCATTGGTGCTGATGAGCGCGGGCGAGGCTGAGAAGCGCGGCCTGACACCGTTGGCGCGGATTGTGTCCTGGGCCAATGCCGGAGTTGATCCGGCGGTGATGGGAACCGGGCCGATCCCCTCGTCAAAGAAGGCGCTTGAGCTGGCTGGCTGGAGCGTTGACGATCTTGATCTGATCGAGGCCAATGAGGCTTTTGCCGCGCAAGCTAGTGCCGTCAATCAGGGCATGGGCTGGGACACCGATAAGGTCAACGTTAATGGCGGCGCTATTGCTATTGGCCATCCTATTGGCGCGTCGGGCGCGCGCGTGCTGACGACATTGCTTTATGAGATGGGGCGGCGCGACGCCAAGAAGGGGCTGGCAACGTTGTGTATTGGCGGCGGCATGGGCATTGCCATGTGTGTCGCGCGCGATTAGGCGGCGGCTGAACCTTTAGGCTTTCAAATCAAATAGGTGAGGCACTGTTTGCTTCATCAGGGGCACTTATCCAGGAGAGACAAACATGGCAAGAGTTGCAATTGTAACCGGGGGAACACGCGGCATTGGCGCGGCGATCTCAACCGAGTTGAAAGACAAGGGCTATCAGGTCGGCGCCACCTATGCGGGCAATGACGCGGCGGCCAGTGCGTTCAAAGAGCAGACCGGCATCAACGTTTATAAATGGGATGTGGGAGACTATGAGGCCTGCGAAGCGGGCATCGCACAGGTCGAGAAAGATCTCGGGCCGGTTGATGTGCTGGTCAACAATGCCGGCATTACCCGCGATGGCATGCTGCACAAATTATCGAAAGACAAATGGGATGCGGTCATGCGCACCAATCTCGATAGCGTGTTCAACATGACCCGGTTGGTGATTGAAGGTATGCGCGCGCGCAAATTCGGCCGCGTCATTTCAATCTCATCGATCAATGGGCGCAAAGGGCAGATGGGCCAGGTTAATTATTCCGCCGCCAAAGCCGGTCTGCTCGGCTTTACCAAAGCGCTGGCCCAGGAAGGCGCCTTCAAGGGCATAACCTGCAATGTGATCGCACCAGGTTATATCAATACCGAAATGGTGGCGGCCGTGCCCAAGGAGGTGCTGGAGAGTAAAATCCTGCCGCTCATTCCTGTCGGGCGTCTAGGGGAAGGCGAAGAGATCGCGCGCTGCGTGAGCTTCCTGGCAGCTGACGAGGCGGGCTTTATCACCGGCGCCTGTCTTGATGCCAATGGCGGCCAGTATATGGCGTGATACAGCTTGCTTGACTATTGAAAACAATTAAACGGGCAGCAGGATTTTGATCTTGCTGCCCGTTTTTATTTTATAGGTCCACCGTCTGTTACGCGTCGGCGAGCCAAATAATAATTAGCGGCTCAGAACCTTAATGGTAACGGGCACAATACCGGAGCCGCGCATTCCAATTACACCGGCAGCGCGGCGTGACAGATCGATAATACGGCCTCGGATATAGGGGCCGCGATCATTAATACGCACGATCACCGAGCGGCCATTGCGCCGGTTGGTCACTTTTACGCGCGAGCCAAACGGCAGATATTTGTGCGCAGCAGTAAGCGCGTTGGGATTGAACCGTTCGCCCGATGCGGTTGGCTGTGGCTTCCAGTAAAAAGACGCGATGCCCCGCTGGGTGCTGCTTTTTGCCAAAGCTGCGCCGGAAGTAATCGCTGCGGTTGAGCCAATCAGGCAGGCGCAGACAATCATAATAAATTTCTTCATGGATACTCCATTGATACTTAGTTACTAGCGTCGGGGGCTGGTGTAGGTGAAATTTGTTCAGAATTTGTCGAAGGTTATGATTGCAGGTTAATGCGTCGAATTAACTCGGAGGGATCGTTGATGAACTTGTATCAAATCGGCGTGAATTAAAGTGTTCAATATCGATAATGGCGCAATGGGTTGGTATCATGGGGGAAATGAGGTTTTATCAAGCTGCGGGTGCGAGCGCTCCCCGTTGAGCACGCGAGCCATTGAAAAATCACGGAAATATCTTGCAGGGTGGTGCAGTAGCCCAATCAGCAACGAAGCCAAACAGACAAAAAAGCCCCGATGCGCGGGGCATCGGGGCTGTTTCATTGATTCAAGATCGTCGGCGGTGAACCAGATTAACCGCGCAGACGGGAGCGCACGAAGCGTGGGAACTCTTCATCGGGAAGCGCCTCGTTCGTCTCGTTCAGCAATTCGCTGGTCTGTTCTTGGTAAACAGAGGTGTTGGCGGCGGCCGGCGGCGGCGCATCGTCGGTGACCACCACTTCTGTAGCGGTTTGAGCCGCAGCCGCCACAGTCGGTGCTGATCCGGCGAACCACGCCTCGATCAAATCCAGTTCTTGCGCGGACAGGTTCAAACCCTGGCCCCGGCAGCGCGCCACAACGAAATTGCGGAAGCGTCCGGCAAACAGGCTGGCCGAAGCGCCTTTTTCGAACCATGGGTCGTCTTCGCTGATAACGTCCAAAACAAAGCGAACATCGTCGCGCTGAATGTCGAGACCCTTGCCAATGGCCCGGCTTGCAATATTGGACAAAGTCTGGGCGCCGGTCAGGCCGTTATCATTAATCTCATC
>JAJRRE010000027.1 GCA_024279745.1 Alphaproteobacteria bacterium | reverse complement strand
TCGGTCATCACCACAGTAATTTTGTGGTAATTTGGATGCAGCCCCTTGTCTTTCTTCATCTTCGTTTTTCTTTCAAAGTTCCGCTCACCTGGCCGTACATCTTCAGGGCGTGGCCTGTGCCAAATCGCGTAAAACGGGGAATTTCAAGCCGCCTTATAAGGGATGAACGGCATTTGCGCAAGTGGTGGAATTGTCTTTTGGCGCGGCTTTCGCTCAGGCTGGGCGTGCGAACCCCATTGCTGTTGCAGTGCGAAATATGCTGGACTTTTGGCTAAGGGTATAATCGGGAGCTTATGTGACGGTTATTGGTGTTGGTTAATGGCGCGGGGTGGGAGCAGAGCTGAGATATGTCGCAATCGGATAATACGGGATCTTCGGCAACTGGTGGCGAGGCTGGAATTCAGGCGAGTGGCGACGAACAGGCGGGCCGCGGCGCACAGGCGAGCAGTGAGGCGGGCAAAAAGACTTTCTCGCAGATGGCCGATGACGTCCGTCGCGAGGCGCGCAAAAGCCCGATGCCGGTATTCATCGCCGCCTTGGCCGCGTTCCTGGCCCTGATTTCCATGGCCAATGGCTCGGCGGACAAACTGGCTTTGCAATCGCATATCGAAGCGGCCAATAAATTCGGCTATTTCCAGGCCAAGAATATTCGCGCCACCAATTCGCAGATCGCCGCCGACACGTTTGACGCCATGGGCAAACCGGTTCTGGCCAAGCGCTGGAAAAGCAAGGCCGACCGCTATAAGCAGGAAAAGATTGTCATATTGTCGGAGGCGAAAGAACAGCAAAGTATTCGCACCATAGCCGTCAAACGCGGTGGCTATTTTGGTGTCGCCATCAGCGCCTTGCAAATTGCCATTGTGCTGGCGTCGGCCTCGATGATCTTCGGTGGCGGATTTTTGCTGGGCGGCAGTGTGTTGCTGGCGTTCATCGCCGCCTTTTTCACGTTCAACGGCTATACGCTCGCTTTTGAAGTCCCAACTGATCCGGTAGACCTGTTCCGCTGGCTGAAAGAGGCAAGCGGTGTGTCGTTTGCGGCCCTGACCGGTCTCATTGGAACTGGCTGAAACAGGTTCAGATGCTGAATATGTGCAGGTCAACTTTATTCCCCGAACAGCTGAAAATCATTGATTTTCTATAGCCCCTGTGGCGCAGCAGTGCTGTTGGCGCGGCCAGTTGTGAGGGGGGTCATGATTTGGCCATTTGCATCGTCATGGATCGTTATGGGTTTAGTCAGCACATTGTAAAATTGCCTAAATGCCCTGCTAATTGTGCCAGTGCTGCAATAAGCGCTCATAAGCTCATACGTGTCAGTTTGCCCAAAGCTCTTGCACCGGCCTCATGATCTGAGGCATTGTGCGGGCAAATTTCCACTCTTTCTCATGCCAAATTGGCCCAGGAGGCTAAGTGTCTGCTCCTAATAGTCAAATTTCATCGACCAATCGCAGCGCCGACGATGGTGGCCCCGCCAAATGCCCGTTCACTGGAAAGTCCGCCGGGGATGCCGGTAATCCAGGCGCTGCCGCTATGGGGCAGGGGCACGTAGGAGGCGGCGGCGCAGATGGCGAAGACGGCAAACCAGTCAAAACCTCGCCTAAGGCGCTGATGGCGTTCAAGCCCTATTTGTTCAAGCATCCCAAGATGATGGTTGCCGCGCTGATCGCGTTAGTGTTGTCGGCGGTAGCGATGTTGTCGGTCCCGATGGCCGTACGCCGCATGATCGATTTTGGCTTTGGCGGCGGCGACGGCACCATGATCAACCAGTATTTCGGCATGTTGATCCTGATCGGTATTGTGCTGGCCTTTGCCAGTGCGTCGCGGTTTTATACGGTCAACTGGCTGGGTGAGCGCGTCGTGGCCGATGTGCGCGCCGATGTGTTCCGCCATTTGGCGACCCTGGGCCCGGCGTTTTATGAGCGCACCATGTCCGGCGAAGTGATGAGCCGGCTGACCGCCGATACAACACAGATCAAGGCGGCGGCGGGAACTGTGATCTCTCAGCTGCTGCGCAACTCCATCATGCTGATCGGCGCTCTGATCATGATGCTGGCGACATCGCCGACCCTGGCCGGGCTGGTATTGATTGCCATTCCGGTGATTGTGTTTCCGTTGATGGCCTATGGCCGTGTGGTCAAGAAATATTCGCGTGATGCCCAGGACAGTCTGGCCAATGCGTCAGCCTATGCGGCGGAAAACTTAAGCGCCGTGCGCACCATGCAGGCCTTTACCAATGAGCCAATGGTCACCGGCAAATTCACCTGCGCCGTCGAGCAGTCCTTCGTTGCTGCCAAACAGCGCATGAAAGCGCGCGCTGGTCTGACTGCTGTCACGATCTTTTTGGTGGTGGCGTCGATTGTCGGCGTGTTGTGGTTTGGCGCGTCGGCCGTGGTTGACGGTTCATTAAGCGGCGGGCGGCTGGGGCAGTTTGTGCTTTACGCGCTGTTTGCGTCGGGCGCGCTGGCGGAATTATCGGAAGTCTGGGGCGAAGTGCAACAGGCATCAGGGTCGGCGGAGCGCCTGAGCGAGCTGTTGCAGATCGAGCCCGATATTACCTCGCCGGCCAATCCCAAAACCTTGCCTGAGCCGCCGCTTGGTGAGCTTGGCTTTGACGCCATCAGCTTTACCTATCCCACGCGGCCTGATCATTCGGCGCTGAGCAATGTCTCGTTCAAGGTGAAACGCGGCGAGACTGTTGCTATAGTTGGCCCATCCGGCGCGGGCAAGAGCACGATCTTTAATCTGATCCTGCGCTTTTACGATCCGCAATCGGGCAGTGTCACCTTGGACGGCATCGGCGTTGATAAAGTGGATCTTAATGCTCTGCGTCGCCGCGTGGCGCTGGTGCCGCAGGATGTGGCGCTGTTCGCCGAAACCATCGCCGGTAATATCAGCTACGGCGCCCGCGGGGCCAGCCGCGAGGACATTGTTGCAGCTGCCAAGGCCGCACAGGCCGACGGCTTTATCAACGATCTGCCCGAAGGCTATGACACCAAACTGGGTGAGCGCGGCATTACCTTATCGGGCGGCCAGCGCCAGCGCATTGCCATTGCGCGCGCGATCCTGCGTGATGCGCCGATCCTGCTGCTCGATGAAGCCACGAGTGCGCTCGACGCTGAATCTGAAGGCGCGGTGCAAAAGGCGCTGGAGCGGGTCATGGAAAACCGAACCACTCTGGTTATTGCCCACCGGCTGGCGACCGTACAAAAAGCCGACCGGATTTTGGTGCTCGACAAGGGTGCCATCGTTGAAGAAGGCTCCCACGCGGCGCTGGTCTCTAAGGGTGGGCTGTATGGGCGTCTTGCGGATCTGCAATTCACCGCCGAAGCCGCCGAGTAGGGCGAACCGGCCCGGTTATTGAGCAAAGAAAAAACAGGCGATCAGTCAAGATTGTGCCCGAACGCCTGATTAATTTTCCCAATTATAGCGTGCCGCTAAGCGGCGATTAACGCCACGACCATTTCGGGTTGGCGAGCACCAGGAACTTTGCGAACTTTGGCCGTGGTCCGGCGCGCCCACGCGCGTCATAGGTCAGCACATCGGCGTTGATCATCAAGAATTTGCCGCCGATTTTGCAATTGAATGGCGGCACACGAACTTTGCCGACATCAGTGAATTTGGCACCCAGGGCTACAGACGTGCATTTTACGTCCCTGGACTTGACGCCTTCATTGATCAGCTCCTTACGCAGCTCTTTCATCAAATCGGCGGATTGCCCGGCGAGTGAGCAGATCACCGCTTCGAGTTTGATGGAGCCGTCTTTGACGTCTACGGTTGTGGTGGCACCAGGAGCACAGGCATTGGCCGGCGCGCTCAGGACAAGGCTCGCCAAAGCGGCGGCGATAAAAATATAACGTTTCATAGCAAAGTGATCTCCTTCAAACGCCGTCAGGTCGTTGGGCGCAGAATTTTTATACGTCTCGATTTGAGTTCATTGGCAGCGCTGGGACCCGTGGGCTTATTGCTTCGTTTTGGAACACGGGGGGGAGGCTGCTCCCATCGAAGATGCCAGTTTCATGCCAATTTGCTCTGGAGCTGGTCCGACACGGGTGGAATTATATTTATGTAGACGGGCTGCTCTAAGCTCTTGCCCAAAGAGCCAGATGCACGAATTCGATAGAAGCGCTCGTGCAAGTGCACGTCTACGACTAGACGTGCTTCCATCCGGGCGATCATGCTTGCACCGGCAGTTTTGGATTGAGGTTTGGCGTAAGTGGAGACAGCGCCGCCCCATAGATCTGATGCGACTTGAACCGATTCTGCGCTAAAAGCTGCTGCCGCGCGGGCGTGTCGATTGGGGACGCGACACCGGATCACTGGCCGGTTCGCTGGCACCCGAATTTCCACAAGCCGAGACAGCCAGGCTTGTTAGCGCCAGACTTAATGCCAGTGCTGCCCGGCGCAATACCGCGCCGGTGTTAATCTGCTGCATTTGATCTTGTCCCCTCAAAAATTTTTACTCAGTTTCACAAGACACAGCGCTTTAGCGCCTCTGTCCCCCCTTATCCTACAGACCGTTGAGCCAGGATAGAGGACAAATGTCCTCACAATTGCTTGAGCCGTTGATAACCGGCTGCGCAATCATCAAGGTACTCCGCGCGCGTATGAAAAAAATGAGCGTTCCGTTTAAGGCATTTGCCACAGTTATGTCCCGAACAGCCAATAGTTATTGATCTGCAATACTTTAGTTATGTTCATAAGAAGCGGATAATTATAATGGCTGGATTTGGTGGTAGAGCGGCAAGCAGGGCAGGCGACGAGGCACTGGAAATCGCACGGGATGTCACAGAGCGCGGCGGCGGCCGGTTTTCGACATTGATTGCCGTTGTGGCTTTGTTGTTTTCTGCGTTCAGCTTTTATGAAACCGTCCTGCGCCGCCCGGACATTCGCGTCTTTGTGCCGCCGATCATAAAATTCTCCCACCCTGGGCGCGGCAATTTTGAGGTCTTTAATATTCCGCTGACCCTATCGAATTTCGGCGCGCGGCCCGGCACCGTGCTGTCGATGGAATTACTGGTGACCAACCCCAAAGCCAACACGGCTAAACGGTTCTACAGCGCCGCGACTGGCGATTGGAACAAGTCGGTCAAGGGCGGTCTGGCCTCGTTCAAGCCAATTTCCGTGGCGGGTAAAAGCTCCCACCCAACGGATCTGTTGTTTTATACCCGGAAGGGCGAAAGCGTAGACCGCATTTTGGATCTGGAAGGGGGCGCCTACAAATTCAAGTTGACGCTTAATCTGGTATCCTCCGACACAATCTGGCCGCTGGATAAATTATGGCCAAGCAAAGTGGCGCCGATAAAGTTCGAGATGCAGATCGGCAAACTGGACTACCGCAATTTCTCCAATGGCGGCACGATGGACCTATGGGCGAAGGATTATCGCTCGACCATTGGCGGGCAGTAATTGCTGGCTGAATATTTGTCTGACCTCCTCCCCTGCAACTGATGGGGCATGGTCTTGCTCAGCAGGATGTGACGGCGCGCCGCGACTCCTGTAAGCTCGCTCCCCATGAACTGGTCCGATGAAGGCATTATCCTATCCGTGCGTCCGCACGGCGAAACCGCCGCCGTGGTGGAGCTGTTTACGCGCGGGATCGGGCGGCATTTGGGATTGGTGCATGGCGGGCGTGGGCGGCGGCTGCGGCCGGTGCTGCAAACCGGCAATCATGTCGATGCGCAATGGAAGGGCCGGTTATCTGAACATCTGGGCCAGTTCAAGCTGGAGCTGCGCCGGGGCTATGCGGCCTCGGTTATGAGTGAGCGCACAGCTCTGGCCGGGCTATCCACCATGTGCGAGTTGACCAGGCTGCTGCCCGAGCGCGATCCTCATGCCAATTTGTTCGAAGTGTTCTTATTCGTGCTTGGTTTCATGGACGACGCCAGTGTTTGGCCAAGCCTGATGGTGCGCTGGGAGCTGGCATTGCTGCAGGAGCTGGGCTTTGGTCTCGATCTGAAAGCGTGTGCTTCAAGCGGCGATAACGACAATCTGATTTATGTCTCGCCGCGCACGGGCCGGGCGGTCAGCGCTTCGGCAGGCGAGCCTTACAAGGACCGGCTTCTGGCCTTGCCGCAATTTTTGGTGTCAGGCGGTGCGGTTGCAACGCGGGCGGATATTTCTGCCGGCTTTGCGCTCACCGGGCATTTCCTGCAAACGCGTGTGCTGCATCCGATTGAGCGCGATTTGCCCGAAGTGCGCGCCCGGTTGCTGGGCTATCTGGAAAAGGCATTCTGATGCAACCGAAGTAAAATCCTCTGCGCAAGGTTCAAATATCCCTACTATCCCCGGCTTTTCGCCGCGCCTTGCCTGTTCGCGCTTGAGTGTGGCCCGCCCGCGCGCTAACCAATATGCATGAACAACAAACCGATTCTACCAGGTGGGGCCGGCGGCGCTGGCAAAGGCGGCGGCAGCTCGATTGAGCCCGTCAATCTGAAAGAAGCGCTGGAAGAGCGCTATCTGTCCTATGCGCTGTCGACCATAATGGGCCGGGCACTGCCTGATGTGCGCGACGGTCTCAAGCCCGTGCACCGGCGCATTTTGTTCGCCATGCGGCAGATGGCGCTGCGCCCCGACGGCCCATTCAAGAAATCCGCCAAGGTGGTCGGCGAAGTGATGGGTAATTTCCATCCCCATGGCGACCAGGCAATTTATGACGCCATGGTGCGGCTGGCGCAGGACTTTGCCGTGCGCTATCCGCTGGTTGATGGTCAGGGCAATTTTGGCAATATCGACGGTGATAATGCCGCCGCCATGCGTTACACAGAATCGCGCCTGACCCTTGTCGCCGATGCGCTGCTTGACGGTATCGACGAAGATACCATTGATTTTCGCGAGACCTATGACGGCTCGGGCCAGGAGCCAATTGTGCTGCCGGCCAGTTTCCCCAATCTGCTGGCCAATGGGTCTGCCGGTATTGCCGTCGGCATGGCGACCAATATTCCGCCGCATAATGCCGATGAGCTGTGTCAGGCGCTGCTGCATCTGATCAAATTTCCCAATGCCACCATTGAGAAGCTGGTTGAAATGATACCGGGGCCGGATTTCCCAACGGGCGGCATTATTGTCGAGCCACGCGAGCAGATCCTGGAGGCCTATAAAACCGGGCGCGGCGGCTTTCGTCATCGCGCGCGCTGGGAGAAGGAAGCGGCAGGGCGCGGCAGCTATCAGATTATCATTACTGAAATTCCCTATCAGGTGCAAAAGTCGCGATTGATTGAGAAAATCGCCGATCTGATGTTTGCCAAACGTTTGCCGTTGCTGGGCGATGTGCGCGACGAATCCGCTGAAGAAATCCGTCTTGTCATTGAGCCCAAATCGCGCACCGTTGATCCGCTGGTGCTGATGGAAAGTCTGTTCAAGCTGACCGATCTGGAAGTACGTTTCGGCCTTAATATGAACGTGCTTAGCCACGGCCAGGTTCCCAATGTGCTTAGCTTGCGCGAGGTGCTGACCCAGTGGCTCGATCACCGCAAAGAGGTGCTTGTTCGGCGCTCGAAATTCAGGCTCGGCAAGATCGAGCATCGGCTGGAAGTTCTCGACGGCTATCTGATTGCCTTCCTCAATCTGGATGAAGTTATTCGCATCATTCGCTTTGAAGAAGAGCCGAAGAAGAAACTGGTCGCGGCGTTCAACCTCAGCGAAATTCAGGTCGAAGCGGTCTTAAACCTGCGGCTGAAATCGCTCAGCAAGCTGCAAGAGATTGAGCTCAAGGCCGAGCATGATCGGCTTTCCAAAGAGCGCCGGGAGATCAAGACGCTGCTGGCCTCTGATGAACTGCAATGGGCGCGCATTACCGGCGAGATCAAGAAGACACGCGAGACCTATTCCAAGAAAACTGAGCTGGGCGCGCGCCGTTCGACCTTCGCTGATACGCCGGAAATCGAAGTTGATCTGACCGAAGCGATGATCGAGAAAGAACCGATCACGGTGATCCTGTCGCAAAAGGGCTGGATCCGTGCGCTCAAGGGCCATCAGGACAATCTGGCCAAGCTCGATTTCAAAACCGGCGATAAACTGAAATGCGCGGTCAAAGCAATGACCACCGACAAGCTGATTGTGTTCGCCTCCAATGGGCGCTTTTATACGCTCGGCGCCGATAAGCTACCGGGGGGGCGCGGTCACGGCGAGCCGCTGCGGCTGATGATCGACGTCGAAGAAAGCCATGATTTTCTGGAGCTGACATTGCACGATCCTGAGCGCCGTCTATTGGTGGCGTCACAGGCGGGCTATGGCTTTGTTGTTGCCGAAGCCGATATTATCGCCAATACGCGCAAGGGCAAGCAGGTCCTCAATGTCGGCGCCAGCGACCGGGCCGCAACCTGCGTGCCAGCCTTTGGCGATCTGGTCGCCGTGGTCGGCGAGAACCGCAAGATGGTTATTTTCGGCATTGACGAGCTTTATGAAATGACCCGCGGCAAGGGCGTGCGCCTGCAAAAATATAAAGACGGCGGACTGTCCGATATTCGCGTGTTCGACAGCGATGTCGGGCTGACCTGGTCCGATAAGGCCGCCCGCACCTTCACGCTTGAAAAACGCGAGCTAAAGGAATGGCGCGGCAGCCGCGCCCAGGCCGGACGCATGGCGCCGCGCGGCTTCCCTAAATCCAACAAGTTCGGCCCGGCGTTTTGATAGTGACGTGTTGGGTTTTGGCGGGCGGTAAAAGGGCCTCAACGGCCGCTATGCGCTGGCGAAATACGCCGCCAGCTTATCGACCTGCGCGCGGTGAAAGGCGGCCAGGTCGCCAGTCGGTTGCTGGGAGTGAATACGGGTCTTAAGCGGGTCGGGCGCGTTGATCGCGGAACCAGATAGCGCCTGCATTACCGCATGGCCGCAAAACGGCACATGAACTTCTGAATAGCCGCCTTCATGGGTCATGACGAGGCGCCCGGCGCACAGATCATCGGCAGCGCTCATAAGCTGGGTCGTCATGGTGCCAAAGGTCTCGGCGTGGGCCATCATGCGCGACAGCGGATCAACACCAGAGGCGTCAAAGCCGCAGGCAACCACGATCAAGTCTGGCTTGAAATGCTGCAAAGCGGGCAGCACGATAGTGTCCATTGCCTGCAGATAGAGGTCGTGGCCGCCGCCCTGAGGTAAAGGAATGTTGACGTTACAGCCTTCGCCGGCGCCGGTGCCGCGAACATCGCGTCCGCCGCTGGCAAGCGGATAGTTATTGTCCTGATGCAGTGAGAGCGTCAGTACATCGGCGCGGTCCAAAAAGATGGCTTCAGTGCCGTTGCCGTGATGAACGTCCCAATCGACGACAGCAATGCGCTTGACCTGCCTCGCCGCCAAGGCGGCTTCAATAGCTATGGCGATATTGGCCAGCAGGCAAAAGCCCATCGGATAATCGGGCAGGCAGTGATGGCCGGGCGGGCGCGACAGGGCATAGGCGTTTTTATATGTGCCCGCTAGCACATCGTTGACGGCCGCCTTGACCAGACCGGCGGACAGCGCGGCGATGTCGTAACCGCCGGGGCCAAAGGGGGTGCGCTGGCCCAGCTCGCCGCCGTCATCGGCGCTGAGTGTCTTGAATTTTTCAATATAGCTCGCGTCATGCACACGTAAAATATCGTCATCGCTGGCGGGCGGCGCGGTTAGGCTCGCAAGTTCGTCCATCAGCCCGGTGACGTGCATGAGGTTTTTTAAACGCCGTTTGGTTTCCGGGTTCTCCGGCAGCCCGCCCGTCGCCAGCGGTTGTACCAGTCCGCCAACCGGGACCAGCGCCGCATAATTACCACCCGAATGCCAAAAGCAGCGCTCATTGCTATAAAATGCCGTGGTGCTGGAGGATGCTGTGGTGCTGGTCACGGCGTGTCGCCCTTATTGGCTATAGGCTCTTACTTGCTAAAGGCCCTTACTTGCTATAGGGCTGCCAGCCATTGGAGGTCAGATGTTCCTGTGGCAGAAAACGGGTTTTATACTTCATTTTGTCCGAGCCGTTAATCCAATAACCCAGATAAAGATAAGGCAGGCCCAAGCGGCGGGTGAATTCGATATGCTCCAGGATCATATTGGTACCGAGCGAGCGGCTGTTTTGCGCCGGGTCGTAAAAGCTGTAGACCATCGAAATGCCGTCGGACAACCGGTCACATAACGCCGCGCCGATTAAGGGGCCGCGCGCTTGCGGGTCGGCCAGGCCCTCATCGGGGCGCGGGCGATATTCGGATACGAAACTGTCGACAATGGAATCTTCCACCATCATGGCATAATCGAGCATCGACATATCGGCCATGCCGCCGTCGGAATGACGCGCATCGATATAGCCGCGAAACAAATCATATTGCTCTGGCGTCGGCTGTGCTTCTACGCGGGCAACACCAAGGTCGGTATTGGCGGCGTTAATGCGGCGCATGGAGCGGCGCGGTTTGAACTCATCAACCAGAACCCGGACCGAGACGCAGGATTGGCAGCCTTCACAATAGGGCATATAGGCGATGTTCTGGCTGCGCCGAAAGCCGCCCTTGAGCAGATTATCAACCAGCTCATAGGGCTTGTCATGGGTCAGATGAGTGAACAATTTGCGCTCAAGCCGCCCCTTGAGGTAAGGGCAGGGCTGCGGTGCCGTGACGTAAAATTCCGGGAAGTTTTTTTGTTGTTCCGACATGGTTCGGTTTGGGTCCCGGTTCTGGATTGGATTCGCAATTCTTAAGTCGCAACGCGTGGTTCCGGGCACACATATTGTGCTTCGGAGCGGCCCGGCAGATATCCGCCAGGAGAACTGAAACAGTGAACCGTCGCAAGTGATCCATTGCAATTCCAACTTGAACCATAGCGTCTGTTTCGGGCAGGATCATGATAACCGCCCACAGGGGCAGGGGGCAAGCGTGGCTTTTGAGTAATTAGTCTACTGATGAAAATCAGGCTAAGTCAATTCTTCGGTCTGTCAGCGAAATATGCCGAAGATGCAGATGACGATCAAGTTTGATCACGCAATGCGGCGGCAATACGCGGCGCGAAATAAGTTAATATGCCATCGGCTCCGGCGCGCTTGAAGCACATCATCGATTCTAAAATCACGCGCTCCTCGTCCAGCCAGCCGTTCTGTGCGGCTGCCATGATCATGGCATATTCGCCCGACACCTGATAGGCGAAGGTCGGCACTTGAAAATGAGATTTTACCCGCGCGACAATATCCAGATAAGGCATTCCGGGTTTAACCATGACCATATCGGCGCCCTCGCTCAGATCAAGCGCCACTTCGGCAATGGCCTCATCGCTATTGGCCGGGTTCATTTGATAAGTTCGCTTGTCACCTTTCAGCATGGCCGATGAGCCGACCGCATCGCGGAACGGCCCGTAAAAGCCCGACGCATATTTGGCCGCATAAGCCATGATCTGGACATGCGCAAAGCCATCAGCGTCGAGGGCCGCGCGGATGGCGCCAATACGCCCATCCATCATATCCGACGGGGCGATAATATCGCAGCCCGCTTTCGCCTGATTGAGTGACTGGGTAACCAGGGCGTCGATGGTGGCGTCGTTGAGGATCTCATCGCCGTCAAGCAGACCGTCATGTCCGTGCGAGGTGTAGGGGTCGAGGGCGACGTCGTGCATGATGCCGATGTTTAGGTCCGCATCGCGAATGGCGCGAGTGGCGCGGCAGACAAGATTGTCAGCGTTAAAGGCTTCGCGGCCGTCTTCGCTGCGCTTGTCACCGGGCGTATAGGGGAACAGCGCCAGAACAGGGATACCCAGCTTGGCCGCTTGGCGGGCGGCGCCAACGCAGCGATCCACCGATAAGCGCTCGACACCGGGCATCGAGGCGACTGGCTCGGCGCTGTCTTTGCCCTCAGCCACAAAAACTGGCCAGATCAGATCGTCAACACTTAAGCGGTTTTGCGCAACCAGTCGCCGTGACCAGTCAGACCGGCGGTTGCGGCGCATCCGGATTGTGGGAAATTGGCCAGGGGCGCTTACGCTCGGGCCCAAGGGCGTTGCGGCCACCGAAGCAGAACGCTCCTGAGGTCGATCAGTGCGGTTCTTGGCATTGCGGTGTTTGCTCATTGAGGGTCTCGATAATGCAAAGGCTCGGCGCATTGAGCCGATTGTAATTGTAATTGTGTGGCGCCAAGCTATGCGCCAGAACGTTGCAATGCAAGTACTCGCGCAGGACGATAGGGCCGTATCAGGGGGCATGAGCAATGTCTATGAATATGAAAATACAAAGAGCGCGAAGAAATAGCGGGCAAGTTCCAGAATGACGACGTGCAAAATCCGGTGCATTTTAGTGCCCGCTTACGCCCAAAGTTAAGTTGATTGCGGTGAAAGCTGCCGCTCAGCGGCAATAGGAACCCTGTTTGCGCTGTTGCAGATCGACATGGAAATGATGACGGTGAGCGTAATTGGCATCAGGTCCCAGGACGGTTCCGAAGATGGAGCAGGCACGGCCATGAGCGGCGCGCAGGAATGCCGATTTTTGCACCCGTCCTTTTGCGCGGTCCTTGCGCTTGCGGCGTGGTCCGCCAAGCTTGCCGATTTGCAAAAACGCATCGGCTGCCGGGCCATTGTTATAGCCAAAGGTGTGATCCGGCTGGGCATTTGAGGTAAAGATCGATTTGAAAAAGTCGGCCGCCGTCTGCGCGGGATTCGCTTCAAGGGGCGTATCGGGCGCCGCGATGTCACCGTTATAGCCGCCAGCTGCCGGCGTGTTGATGGCCGTTGTCCAACCGGTGATGCCGCTGGCGGCGCGGCGGCGCTTAAGCCGTCTGGACCTGAGCCGTTCAGAAATGAGCGCTCCGGGCGTCGCAGCCGGCGCGTTATGGACGGTAATAACTTTGCGCGACCGGGTGCGATAAGGGCCGCGATAAGGACGGCGCGGGCCCCAATTGGCCAGCAATGCAGTGCGTGTGCCGGCCTCAGTGTGGAAGGAGCGAATATCGAGCGCGTTGGCGCGGGCATGTTGCGACAACTTATTGCCGCGCTTGCCATAGGCGGTGCGGCACGAATAGGAACTCATAATGCCCAGTTTGCTGAGCGGCGATTTCAGATATTTGCGCGCCAAGGGTTGCAGATCGCGGATCAGCCATTTGTGCATGGCGGCGACCATTTGACAGTTGACGATTGGCGCCGGTGACAGGGTAACGCGCGGGTTTGAGCCAATTGCGATCAGTTTCACCGGAGCCGCATCGCCGCAGGCATAGCGTTTGATGGGCAGGATCGGCTCGACCACCACGTCAAGACCGCCCAGTAATTGCTTGCAGCGCTGCTGGGCGCGGCGCCGGGCTGCCGGGCTCCATTTGGCGGCTGTGCGAATTTTGCGGGTTGAGCGTCTTTTGCGAGCCGCTTTAGGAGGGGCGGTTCGGGGGCGTGCTGGCGCGAGTGTTTTTTGCTTGGCGGCTAGTTCAGCGGGCCCTGAGGCGGCAATCGCAGGACCGCTAATGCTGGTGGATACCAACATCACGGCGACAATCAATGCTGGGAATGACAGAAATGAAATGGCACGGCGCACGGTACTGGTCCTTCGTAAATTGCTCTCAAGAGTCAACATGTTAAGGCGAAAGCAAAGACAAGGGGCGCCGGACGAATCAGTTAAGTGATCTTGTACAATGGGGGCGCTGCTGTATAGCTGCGATTGCGTGACAGTGTTACGTCAGGGCGACAGTTGAACCAGATTACGTGCCATGATTTGGGCATAATTGGCCTCTCGGAGGCGCTGACGGTCCAGCTTCTTCGTGAATTTTAGTGGTCTAATGGCAGTAATCTGGGCTATCAATTCGACGCCACGACATGGGAACTGCGTTGTGGATCAGGGCTAGCCGCCGCCGAAGCAATGTTCAACCGGTGCTAAAGAGATGAATTGAATGAGTGATACGGGCAATACAGGAGCAAGCGCATCAGATCAGCACGATCAGCCACGCGGGCCGGAGGAAAGTGCATGGCAGGCCTATGTGACGGCTGAAGTAATAAACGCCGGCGCCGTCGTGACCCTTGATCGGCCTAAAGCCCTGAACGCCCTGAACGAGGACATGCAGCGCCAAATAGCTGCCGCCATGCCCGGATTTACGCGCGACCCTGAAGTTTATGCCCTGATCATGCGCTCGACGTCGCCGCGCGCTTTTTGTGCCGGCGGCGATGTGCGCGAATTATCGGCCTGCGCCAAAGCCAATTTGGCTGCTGCTCAGGCAAAACTGGCCGCCGAATATGAGCTGAATTGGAATCTGGAGTGTTTTTCCAAGCCCACTGTGTCGTTGATCGACGGCATGGTGATGGGCTCAGGCGTTGGCTTGAGTTCTTACGGCACTCACAGGGTCGGCGGCGAGGCCTATTCTTTTGCCATGCCCGAGACGCAGATCGGTTTTTTCCCCGATGTCGGTGCGGCGTCGGTGTTGGCCCGGCTACCTCATAATATCGGGCTTTATCTGGGGCTGAGCGGTTTGCCGATTGGGCGAGCCGACGGATTTCATCTGGGCCTGCTCACCCATTGTGTTGCGGCCTCAGAGTTTGATGCGATTACCGCTGCGTTATGTGATGCTGATCCGGTTGACCCGGTACTGGATGAGCGTCATCAAGACCCAGGCCCCAGCACGCTTTTGGCCATTGGTCCTGTGATCGAGCGCTGCTTTGGCGGGGCTGGCGTCGAGCAAATCATCGATAATCTGCGCGCTGTCGATGCTGGTACTGGTACTGGGGCTGGTACTGATGCGGTGGCAAAAGATTGGGCCAAGGGGGCGCTGGCGCAAATGGAAAGCGCGTCGCCGCTATCGCTGAAGGTCACGTTGCGCCACATCCGGGCGGCGCGTGAACAGGATTTGCGGCAGGTTTTGGTCACGGATTATCGGTTGGGCTGCCGGTTCTTGGGCGCTGAGGATTTTCATGAGGGTGTGCGTGCGGCGCTGATTGACAAGGATAAGGCGCCAAATTGGAAGTTGGGCAGCTTGCAAGACGTGAGCACCGATCTAGTGGATAGCTATTTTTCACCGCTGGAAGCCGGCGATCTCGTGCTTAAATCGCGCCGGGACATGCAGGCGCTGCGCTGACGCGTCCTGACCTAAAGTGCCAGAACCCCTGTCGGCGTGCAATCTGCTGCGGAATAAGCCGATTTTACATTATTGGTGCGCGATTGGTGCGCGCCGGTACCGGTGTCTGATGCTTCAACGCCACAACAGGGCAGCCGCGCCGTCCACTATTATTAATTTTCAGTTTTTATTTACCATTCACCTTAAGCCGATCTTAGCCCCTGACAGTTAGTCTGCTGAATAACCCGAACCAAATCGGGACGCGTTAAACTACAGTAAGGCAGGATAACTATGAGTATTGCATTGGATATGGGGCGCCACGCCGCGCCCGCCGATGATGACGCCTTTCGCGATGAATATCTACAGGCCCTGCGCTTGATCGAACGATTGCATCGCCTTTTGCTCGACGTCATCAAGGATGAATTTGAACGCTCAGGCGACAATGAGCTGAACAGTGTGCAGGCGTTGCTGCTGTATAATATCGGTGATCTGGAATTGACGGCAGGTGAGCTGCGCTCGCGTGGGTATTATCTGGGATCGAACGTGTCGTATAATCTGAAGAAGCTCGTTGATATGGGATATATCCATTATAAACGTTCCGAAACAGATAAGCGTTCGGTGCGGGTCAGTTTGACGGAACGGGGCAAAGACGCCTGTGCGATCGTTTCTGATCTGTATCAGCGCCAATTGGC
>JAJRRE010000386.1 GCA_024279745.1 Alphaproteobacteria bacterium | reverse complement strand
GTCACTGTCTTGGCCCGCGTCACTGCTACGACCTGGTTCCATTTGCGGTAACAATACCCGACCACGCAATCGGTGCAATCTGCTATAGGCCCTTTGTGCTTTGCGCAAATCCGGCAAGCTGGCATTAAACTGGCCCAGCACGGACATTATTCTGCTATTCAATAAAACGGCAGCAATCAGCCCCCCAAATGTAACCTGGCCTTTCATCAGCAGCCAAGCTCCGGCCGCTAAAACACCAAGCTCGCAAAGCAAAGCAAAACCGATGACAAGTCCGTTTGAGAACAAGCTGCGTTTGCCCAAGCGATATGCACCGGCGATAAAGCTGCGATTGTGAAATTCCCAAGTCTGCGCGGCGCCCTTGGCAAATCCCAATGTGCGTGCCAATTGACTGTGAGTCAGAAAACCGCGCTCGAAATCACGGCGGCGCTTGAGGGCTTGAGCCGCTGCGTCATGCAAGTAATGTGTCGCAAATGAATGCCACAGCGTGACCACTATGATAGCAAATGAGGCTACAACGACAACCAGCCCTATCAGCGGGTTTATCATCAGCAGCCCGGCCAAGAATATTGGTAGCCAGGGAAGATCCAGGACAGGCTGTAACGCGCGCCCCAAAAGAATTCGGCGCAGCACTTCAACAGCTTCGCTATCGCCCGTCACTTCTTGGCTCTCGCCGGCGCGCCTAACGCTATTTTCAAATAATAATTGCCCAGGTACGTGGTCGAGCCAGATCGCTGCCCGAAGCAAAATCGCGTTACGGCTCGCGTCGAGAACAAATGCAGCGCCGATGGCAAGCATCGCGAAAGCCAACAGCACAACAAGCGCGGAGCCGCTAAATTGCGGCACTGCAATATCCAAGACTTGCCAGCCATAAAGCGGCACGACCAACCAGATCATCGCGTGAAGGCCACTTAGCGCGAAAGCGGCAATTACAGCACGGTGTAGCTGCGTGAATAGGTCTTTGAAATTGCGCATTGCTTTGCTCTTAGTTCACGAGGATTAAATCATGGTCACACCAAGACAGTAGGATCAGCCGGCACGCTTTAGCCTTTTTCGGTTTCTGAGCGCTTATTGCAGGATAAGGGAAACTCGGTGATTGTCAGCAATTCCCGCAAACTGCTGGCTATTTAAGCATTAATATTATGTTACTAAACATGACTAAACCGTTTCTATTTATAAAAACTTAACAAAGTAGTCTTTCTATTTAAACTTCAGTTATAAGCCCAGCCTCACCCAGCACCCCATTCAAACACCTACTTCCGAAAGGGAATTTCACACTTTTGCGTTTCACTCAATATTTCACGTTGAAATAATGTGCATCTGTTTGTTGTTTGAAAAGTAGGGGGCCGGCAATATATCGTGCAGGCAAGCCCCAATCACCAACACACTCGGCTTAATCTGTGTGAGCGGAATACACCCGCGCCGCCTGCGTAAACTCAAGCAATAAATACAGTAGAGTTAAAATTACCCAACCAGCCCAACAGCAGGTTTAGTGTCAAAGCCAAGCAATTGCGGTGACTGAACCTTTCCTATAATCACGGCACTGCACCACAAACAAAAAATACCACCGGGTTTCCCCGATGGCATTTTTTGAAACATTAGCGTCGGCAAACGCTATTCGTCAGGTTTTGGTCCAATCTCCCACAACCGGCCAATAACACTACTTACCAGCCAATGCCTTGATAGTTTTCATCATCGGGAAGATCTTTAAACAAACGCACCAAATCCAAAACATGCACATGCTTTGCCCGCGCCCGTACGGCTGCACGAAATTCATGGGTTGCATGAGATACCACAACAACATCGGAATTGGCGATCAACGTATCGGCATTGTCGACAGTCATATCTTCCAATTGATCAATCATGGCCGCAAGGTTTGGCCGCGCATGTTTGATATAATCGATTTGACCTTTGAGGTGCGGGCCAAAATTCAAATTGCCATCATAGACCGACAGCGCCTCACCCTTGGCCGCCAACATCGACATCAACTCAACAGTCGGGCTTTCACGCAGGTCATCCGTATCGGCCTTGAACGTTACCCCCAAGAAACCAATGCGTTTGCCGGCAAATGGTTCGAGAAGTTTGGCAGCCTGCTCAATATGGCTTTCATTGGTTTCGGTCAGCGAGCGAAACAGCGGCACATCGACATTTTGCTTTTCGGCCAAATGTACTACAGCGCGCACCTCTTTGGGCAGACAAGAGCCACCGAAGGCGAAGCCTGGTTTCATATAATAAGGCGATAAGTTCAGCTTGGTGTCTTGCACGAATATATTCATGACATCATGACTATCGATATCAAGAGATTTGCACAAACGGCCGACTTCATTACCGAACGCGACTTTATTCGCATGCCACACATTATCGACATATTTTACCATTTCCGCCGCCTCAATGGAGGTGAAGATGATCTTTTCGTCAATGGTCGAGTAGATTTTCGAGACAACTTCTTCAGCGCGCACATCATTGGCGCCGATTACGGTTTTCGGCGGCGCATAGAAATCGGCAACAGCC
>JAJRRE010000385.1 GCA_024279745.1 Alphaproteobacteria bacterium | reverse complement strand
TTTATGTCTTGCAGAATTAGCCGATCGACATCAAGGCCACCTTGTCCCTGCTCGGAAATCCTATCATTGCCGTCGCCCAAGGCGTAGATATAAGTATCCGATCCTTGACGCACCGCCCCTATGAGATCCCAATTAGTGGAATCTCCAACCAGCCAGTCATCGCCCTGGCCGCCAATTAATGTGTCATCGCCCAAACTGCCGAACAGATAATCGTCGCCGCCCAACCCCAGCAACGTTTCAGCCGAACGACTGCCATACAGGCCATGGTCCAATCCGGCAGGGTCAAGATAATCTTTATTATCACTTCCTGGCGTCCCGATGATCGGTGTCAGCAGTGCAAGTGCAGCGCGATCAATGATCGTCCCGTCATCAAGCGTGATGCGTTCATACCCGTAATCGATATACCCATAATTGCCGAAATTGCGATCATAGAATTGGTTTTCCACCCGTGCGATCTCGACACCACCAGCAGTGACCACAAGGTCTGTGTGGGCCGCCCCGAGGGTCAAGGGCCGGCTAAGCGGACTATCTTCACGATGAAAACTCAGATCTGCCAGGGCAACTCCGGCAAGATGCAATGTCGAAGAGCTGAGAACCGCCAACTCACTGATCTTTGCTGTGTCAAAGACCTGGCCATCATTGGTTTTCACGCGATCAATTGCTTGATTTTCCGTCGCGAAATGCCCGACCACAGTCACGACATCACCACTAAATTTGTTGATGATCACGCCGTCGGGTTGCACCTGGCGCTGCAACAGATAAATCTGCAGGTCGTCGTCTTGCCGCCAAAAAGCTATCTGTCCTGCCGGGACACTTATTTCAATAATGTTAACTTCGCTGAAGCGATCTGCGCGGCTGATAATAATTCTATCTGCGCCCGAGCCGAAGCCGAAGACATAAACATCATTACCCGCGCCGCCATAGATAAGATCTTTGCCCGCGCCGCCGTCGATGCGATCATTGCCTGTCGTTCCGGCAATTGTATCCCTGAAGTCAGTGCCTTGGATTATCCAATCTGGCGCTATGCCGCCGGTAACCTGAAGAATGAGATCGGGTAGGGTCCAACTGACACCATCCAAGAATGTTATGGTTTCTATTCGGTTGTCATCACCGGGCGCAAACTGTCCGACCAAACGCACGCTGCCGTCACTATTGCCCCCGGTGCCGGGAATAGTGATCAACACATCTTCGCCGCTGCGTGACAATTGAACGTCGCTTGAGGCGATATCGCTAAATCGCAATTCATCGGCGTGATCGGCCCCGCGGTCCTTGATTACATCATGGCCGTCACCGCGGCTGTAGTGGTAGATGTCGTTGCCTTCGCGCCCCTCGATAGCATCGTTGCCCAGGCCGCCAGTGAGCGCATCATCGCCGCGCGAGCCAAGCAGGGCATCATCGCCGGCGGTTGGCGCCCGCATGACAAACATCGCTTCAATCTGGGCAATCGTTATGATCTGATCGGCAAACACGAACCGCTCGATTTTGCCCTCATCAGTCAGTGCAAACTGGCCGCGCACTCGCACCTGATCAACAGGCGCACTGCCGCCGCCCGCGCCAACAAAACTAACCACCAGATCGTCGCCGTCGCGGTTGATCGTCCCTTCGGAAAAATCGCGCCCGACGAATAGTATTTGATCACTGCCGCCAAAATTAACAAACTGCACCCAGCCGTCTAACTCCAATTTATCGTCAGCCCCCAGATCATCGACGACATCACTTCCCTCGCCAACAGCAAACACATAACTATCGCCGCCACTGCCGCCTGACAGCGTATCATTGCCGGCAAGGCCCCATAATATATTGGCATCAGGGCGTGCGCGGCCGCTTTCATCATTATGCAGGACTTGGGCTACGCTCAAAACTTCATCCGCACCGCTACCCTTGGTGAGATTGGCCACTGCTCCCGCCCGCGCTGTCGCCAATTCGCGCAATGCCAAATCAGATATGCTTGCCAATGCAGTGTTCAAAGCAGAGTTGTAAGCTGAATCGTCGCCGCCATAAAGATCAACACGCAGTCCCGCCAGGGCCGTGATCAACACGTCGATTTGGGTGATGGCGCCAGCTGTATCGGCCGGCAGATTGGCAAGCGCATCGTTCAAATATGACTGCGGATTAAGGGAAACAATTTTATTTGTCGTCTCAGAATAGGAAAAACCGAACAGAGTTTCAAACGGGCTGTCATTAATAATTTCGAGGCCGGCTGGCGTTGTTTCAACACTCGCCAATTGCGATGTATATATCTGTACTGCGAATCTGGTCAGCATCGAATCGAGCATATCGCGATAGCTGGTTTCCAATTCTGTCGCCGCTCGCGGGCCAGGATCTGGCGTCCCGGCATTGGTACCGCTGGATTGGATAAACTGCGTCCCAAATAGCCGTTCCAGGACCACTAAATGGCGCGCGTCGATATAGCTGCCGCGCGACGACGGATCGAGTGCTGCCACACCAACCCATTCGTGCACGATGGTCTCGAACTGTGCTCTTAATTCTCCGCCGGTCAATGAGTTGGCGTTGGCTATCAGCGTTTTTACCGTATCTTTCAACTGACTGTTGACGCTCATGGCATAGTGCAGATCTGCAACTTCGCCATAGCCAATCAATTGCGGTAGTTTGAGCGCATCGGGCGCCAACTCGACGCCTTCGGGGCGTTGAAATCTTGTATTCACGATGGAGTTGCGAAACCATACGTCCAGAACTTCCAAAACAGAACCATCTGCCGTGGTTGCTGTGCTGGCATGTGTTACCAAATTGCTGGAATTTAACTGTGAGATCTCAACAGCGCCGGTGTTAATCATCGTGATGCCAAGATCGATCAGTTTGACCAGCTCATCGGCCTGCGACACGCCATCGGAATTGGCATCAACCCAAATGCGTAAATCCTGAAACGCTTTGTCCAGCGCATCAATAACCCCGTCACCATTATCGTCAAGCTCGCGCAATTGCGTGAAGCCGTCCTGGGTCTGGGAGCCAAACAATTCGGAGATATTGTCGATCCGCCCATTGGCATTGCGATCCAGTGCGAGCAGCCCGTCTTCAGGCGAGACCCAGGCGGTGTGCTGTGCGAACCCGTTGCCGGTTAAATCGAAAAACGTTTGTGATTGTTCCAAGGAAATCGTTTGCACGCCATCGCCGTTAAGGTCGAAAATCAAGGGCGAGATGGGCGGCGACGTAACAGAGCTGCTTTCGGGTTCGGCTTGCGGCGTCTCACAATAATCGAACCGGCGCAATCCCAGCTCCCAAATCTTGGCAATCGAACTGATCGTCAGCAACGTAAACGAGAACGCGCGCAACGGAGGGTAATAGACAAAAGTGGCGCTCAGAAAATTCCCCAAGGCGCCGGTGACAGATGAAATGGTAGCAAGTGCATCACACACATCGCGCGTATTGCGAGCATCGCAAATAGCTGAAATAACATCGGTCAACCCAGCCGTCAGACGCCCAATAGATCCCTCAACAACTTCCTGAACCAGCACATAATCAACGTCGAAACTGGGGTCAAACAGATCGACCGCAGTCTTGGTAAAATCTGCCTTGAACTGTTCAATAGAATTACAAATTTGTGAAAGTAACAACCGACACCCCCTATAGTCGCAAAGCCATAAGCACCGCCAAGCCACACTTTGACGAGTGCTCAAAACCGGCTTCACCCACTGCGTCGGTTTGAGGGCATTACCTATCACCACAACCTGGCATGAGTAAAGGCGCGAAGCAGCACAACCTGCAAACTTTGCGCCTGAGCCTTATTTAGTTCCGTAATTTCATTATGTTATAGCGGCAGAACAATTCTTGTTCCTGCTCGTGATACACAAGGACAAAACAATGCTTTGCGATCATTTTCAGTAAGGCAGAGGTCTTTATGGATGAGATCACCCTCGACGAAATCGGCAACACACATACCGCAGCCGCCGAGCATGCATCCTGGTTCGATATCAACACCAGCGTCGATCAACACCTGCAGGGCCGACTGATTGGCGCCCACGATCAACGTCCGCCCCGAATAGGCAAGATAGATGTAAAAGGGGCGATCAGCGCCCTTAGCTGTCATCGAGTTCTGGCCTCCTGCGTCCGTCTTGCAGATCTAGCGTCGCCGACGGGTCAACACCGGCCAAAACGCCAGCGCGAACCCTGAAAACGCAGCAACCCAGGCGATTACCGAGATCTGCAACAGCAATGTCGTCTCAATCGCGAACGCCGCTGCGATCCGCGCAATGACGGCCGTTACCGCCATCAAATATATGAACTTGATCGGCCGCGTTGCTTTGATGGCGCGCCCGCTATGGCCCAGACTGGCGCGTGTCATAATCGCCAAGGTCATGACGCCGATAGCGCCGGCTGTCCAGGCATGCAACGCACCAGAGTGGGAGATCACGCCGGGAAACAAAATGCTGAACGACAGAATGATAAATCCGACAGGGACAAACAGATAACCGACGTGAAGAATGTATACGATTGGTTCGCTGCGAGCGCTAAAGCCCTGCCAACGCGACAGCCGGATAACATGCAAAGCGAA
>JAJRRE010000384.1 GCA_024279745.1 Alphaproteobacteria bacterium | reverse complement strand
ATCAGGCGCTGGGCTGCCGCGGGGTCAGCCGCGCCGATTTTCGTTATGACAAAGCGTCGGGCGAATTGATCTGCCTTGAGGTCAACACCCAGCCGGGCATGACGGCGACGTCGCTGGTGCCTGAACTTGCCGCCGGTATTGGCCTGTCCTTTGGAGATCTTGTGGCCTGGCTGGTCGAAGACGCTTCACTGGATCGCTGATCGCTGATCGCTGTCCGTTGATCGTTGATCGTTGACCGTTGTAGCGGGCCGGGCACATTATGGAATCGTTCCCTGGTGCCAGCAGTTATCGAAAGGCCGCTTGATTATGAGCACGCCGACATTCTACGCCATGCCGATCCTGCGCATTTTCGACGAGACAATCGCCAAGAAATTTCATCTCGACTTTCTCGGCTTTAAAACAATTTGGGAACACCGGTTCGCGCCCGACATGCCGCTTTATACCGAGATCGCGCGCGGCGGACTGCGCCTGCATCTGTCGCAGCATTTTGGCGACACCATTCCGGGCTTTCGCACTTATATAGAGACCACAAATCTTGATGAGTTCCACCGTGAGATAACGGCGCGTGGCCATGAAAATTGTCGCCCGAGCATTGCAATCCAGCCATGGCACGCGCGCGAAATGTCGCTAACAGATCCGTTTGGCAATCGATTGACTTTTGGCGAACCGATCCGGCAGGGCGATAAAAAGAACTCCTGATCAGCCGATAAAAATGGCGCGATTAAGCGACGATCTTTATCGCCCGGTCCAGTTTGATCTCCTGCGGGCTGACCTTGCAGCGCAGCGCCATGATCTCCACGCCCGCTTTAACGGCGGCGTCATAGGCGGCGCCGTAATCAGGATCAAGATCGCGCGCCAGTGAAAACTTTGTCGCATCGCCGCGCTGGATTAAGAACAGCATGACCGCCCGGTGGCCCTCGCGCACCATGTCCGACAGCTCCTTGAGATGCTTGGTGCCGCGCGCGGTTTTGGTGTCGGGAAATTGCGCATGGCCCGGCTTGTCCATCAAGGTGACGCTTTTGACCTCGACATAACACAGGCCTTTGTCTGGGCACTCCAGCAGCAGATCAATACGGCTATTGGCGCCATATTTCTGTTCGCGCTTGAGCGATGGATAGCCCTTCAGCGCTTTGATCCGGCCGGCGTTAATTGCTTCTTCGACAATCTTGTTGGGCAAGGATGTATTAATTCCAACCAGCGCCGGGCCCTTGCCCAGATCAGTTTCGATCATCTCAAATGTGTGTCTGTATTTGCGGGTTTTACTGTCCGATGTTGAGACATAAACCACCGCGCCTGCGCCGGTCAGCCCCTTCATCGAGCCGGTGTTGGGGCAGCTTGCGGTGATGGCCTCGCCGCTGTCCAGCGTGATGTCGGCGAGAAAGCGCTTATAGCGTTTGATCAATCGGCCGCGCAGCAGGGTCGTGGGAAATTTCATGGAACAAAGCCTATTGCAGGTGCATCCTTGCGCGCAAGGGGGTAGAGTGGGCTTCTCAACAGGCATGGATTTGCCGGGGCGCAGCACAAGCCGTGAAGGGCGGACAGATGGCAAAAGAAACAGTAACCGCCGCAATATTAGTCATTGGCGATGAAATATTGTCGGGGCGCACGAGGGATCAGAATATTGGTTATATCGCCGCGCATCTGACCACCATCGGCATTGCGCTGGAAGAGGTGCGGATTGTCCCCGATATTGCGCCGCGCATCGTTGCCGCCGTGAATGAGCTGCGCGGCTGTTACAGCTATCTGTTTACCACCGGCGGGATCGGCCCCACCCATGATGACATCACCGCCGACGCCATTGCTGCTGCGTTCAAAGTGCCCATTGATATCGACAGCCGCGCTCTTGATCTGATGAAACCGTTCTACCAGGCTCGCGGGCTGGAGTTGACACCGGCCCGGCTGCGCATGGCGCGTCTGCCCGAAGGCGCCGGTCTGATCGATAATAAGGTCTCGGTGGCACCGGGCTTTATCATGGACAATGTGATTGTCATGGCCGGTGTACCGAAGGTCATGCAGGTGATGCTGGATGCGGTCACTAAGCAATTGCGCACCGGCGCCAAAATGCTGACGCGCACTCTTGACCTGGAGCGGCCGGAAAGCGAGATTGCCGAACTGCTGGGCAATCTGCAAGAAAGCTATGACGATGTGTCCATGGGCAGCTATCCGTCCTTTGCCGACGGGCGCCTAAAGACCCAGCTTGTGCTGCGCTCGATTGATCCGGCGCGGCTGGATGAAGCCTTTGAAAAGCTGCGCAATGAGCTGGCCTTGCGAGGTCTGTTATAAAGTGTGAGCGCTGCGGCTTGGCGAGGTTTTCAAGAAAAGTGCAGGCTCGCTCGTCATACTCGTTAGCGGCGCGATAGGGTGGCCGGATCGGTGAATAAAACCCATTTGGTCTTTGAAATATCTTTAAAGACTTTGGCAAATCTCTTGTCGTCGCGGCGCGCCCCGGTGACGTTGCGGATATAGATTTTAGCGATCTGTTTGGGAAATTTGCGCAGCAGTGCGGCATAGGTTTCCGGGTCCTTCTCGCCGCTATCGCCGATCAGGATAAACTGCCGCGCCGGATAGGCTTTGAGCAGGGCAATAATCTGCGGCGGTTTGGTTTCGGTGCCGTCGCGAATGAGATTAAGGATCGACGCGTCTTTCAAGCGCACCTGCTTGAGATGAATGGAGGCGGGGGGAAATCCGGCCCTGCTTAAGAACTCCGATAAGGGCTGATAAAGATGCCACGGGCTTGAGGAGACAAAATGAAAGGCGACGCCGGCGGCCTGCGACTTGCGGTAAAAGTCGGCCATGCCCGGTGCTTCTTCGAAGGCACGGAAAAAAGTCTGTTCAAATAATTTCTTGTGATCGGTGACATAGGTAAGCTTAACCGTATCGTCGATGTCGGAAATGATCGAAATGCCGCTGGGCGCAACCAGCACGACTTTGCCGCTGAAGCTGCGGCCATCCCGGCCCGGCATAACAACGCTAACATCCAATTGCCCGTCCTTGCGATGCGCCGTAACGTCATCGACCGGCAAAGCCAGCCTGCCACGGAAATGACCGTTGTCGCCCGTTGGCGGCATGGCATAGCGTTGCCCGGCAATCTCAATCACAACCCGGCGATGTTCTTTGTTGTCGGCGAACAGCAGATTAATCCGCCGGTCGAAATATTTCTTGCTTTGATAATCGGGCTGCAAGCCGTAGCTGGCACGCAGCAGACGCGCGACAATGGCTTTGCGGAACTTGCTGCGTTGCGGTTTATAAACCCAGCCGTGAATGGGCACCTGCCAAATCGTTCCCTCATTATTCAGGTGAGCCGATGTGGTGAATAACACGACGGTTTCATTGGCGCGAAACTTAGATGTGATCAATGAGCCGTTGAGCGGCCGGATCTGCGCCAACACCCGCCCGGGTAGTGCCGTTACCAGTAGCCCAAGCGTTATAGCGAAGAGGGCAAAGCGCGACAGGATCATTTGGGGCCTCTGTTTTGTGAGCGAATTGCCCATAATAACAAAATGCGCACCAGTTGTCCTGCAGGACTGCAATCCTGCTTCGTTATGGTTTCGCGATTTTGGTCTTGGCGAATTAAATCGCGTTATCACATAGCGTTCAGGGCCTGGTCCAACCCCTGATCAGCCTTTCGTGCCGGAACTCTTCATGGCGCTCAAAGCATCGCTTAGGGACCCACGCGCGGACGGGGTTTGCGTTGGCGCGTCCGGCGGAATGGATGGTGCAGCGTTGTCCTGTACTGAGCTTGTCGCCGGTTCCTGTGCCAGCGGGTACAACTCATAAGCCATATCCAGGCTATCGAGAAAAGCGGCAACCAGATCAAGCAGGCCGCGCAGTTCAATCCGCCCGGCAATGGCCATATCTTCGCCCGGCTGCAGCTGGTCATGTCCGCCCAGTCCCGCGCTTTCCTCGCCAATCAGCGCCCGGCTGCGCAGGAAAGTTATCGGGTCTTCACTGTGGCCAAATGTATGGTTCTGGCTGCGGCCCAATTCTTCCAGCGCATCGACAATTGCGGCGGTCCCGCCGAGGAACAAGCGGATCAGATTTGCAAACCGTGGATCGGCTTTGACCACCGTTCTGGCCTGCAAGCGGGCTTGGCGCAGCCGCGCAGTAATCAATAGCTCGGTGACTGCGATGGTATCGACAAACTTGTGCAGGGCGGCATTTGCCGCGCGCCGCTCTTGTGCTGTTTTAGCGTTATGGAGGGCGCGCAGATCCAGCTGCTGGCGCGGCAGATCTTCACCGATTGCCAGAATCGCATCCAGGTGGTCGGCCAGCAGATAGACGCTGGAATGTGGGTCATGATAACGACCGAACATGATAAACTCCATGTGAGGCTTGGTAAGTTGTAAGGCGCGGTGGTTAAACCGGTGACCAAGGGAAAGCCAAAGAGCAAAGGCGTTCGCCAGCAAACCCATTCGATCTGATTCGGTTGCTTTTCCCTAGAAGGGCGTGGCAGTTTTCAGCCGTTTTCGATTGGATTTCGTGTTTTGCGCCAAAAGGATACAGCCATGAATTGTACTCGGTCAGGAACACACGAATTACGCGCGCGGCGGCAGCACAGATAACAATTGATGGAGCTGGGTATTGAGATCAGAGCCACGAATGAGCAGCCAGCGCCCGAGTGGTGTGTTAAACGCGGTAAGCCAGCGCGCGCCTGGATCGTTGCGCGCCTGAATGGCCAGGCAGCTGACCTCAATATCGTCGTCACTGAGCGTACCCGGCGCACCCGGCGCTTCGGGGGGGATCTCCAATAGTGTTCTGATCTGCAACAGCAGATCGCGCGGGATCGCAACCGCGCGATCGTTCGGCGCTGTTGGTTCATCCTGCACGGACGTGGGCTGCACGGACGTTGCCTGCATGGACGTGGCTTGCGGCTGATGGGGCGCGTGCAAAAGTCTAGCGCTATTTTGAGCCATATCGCACCCGTTGTTGTCAGTTAAAAAGTGGTGGCGCTGTCGTGCCGCCTGAAGATGTTATTCGCCTCACCCCGAAGCCGAAGCTCCGGAGTGAGGTAAAGTCTAAGCGAGCCGATCAGCTGCAGCCGCTGGTGCCGCCGCAGGTGTCGCATTTGAGGCAGGTGCCGTTGCGAACGAGCGTAAAGTTTCCGCAGTCGGAACAGCTTTCGCCTTCATAGCCGCGCACCCGGGCTTCGGCGATGCGGTCAGTGACCGGGCGCTCCTTCAAGGCCAGATTGCCGTCGGTCATGAGGCCGCTGCTCATGGCGTTTGCATTGGACGCCCCCGATAGATCGGTCGGATCACTGGCTGTGTCGGATGAGTATTGCGCCGTCAGGGCTTCACCGCCAGCCGTTGAATTTGCCGGTGTGAACTGGGTCGCGATATCCTGCTGCATTGATGCAACCGCGACACCGGGTAACGGTGTGTTGGTATTGGTCGTCGCCACATTGACAAAGCGGTTGTTGAGACGGCCGCGATGCAGACCGCGCGATAACAGCTGCTGCGCGGCAACCGCTGGCACTGCATTGGGTTGCCCGCCATTTTCGCCTTGGGCCTCGCCGCCGCCCATGGCCATGTTGCCGATTTCTTCAGGTTCAACATGCGCCAGATCATTGCGCTCCAGATAGGACACGGCCAGTTCGCGGAAGATATAATCAAGAATAGACGTGGCATTCTTGATTGTATCATTGCCCTGCACCAGGCCAGCGGGTTCAAACCGGGTGAAGGTGAACGCGTCGACATATTCTTCCAGCGGTACGCCATATTGCAGGCCAAGGGAAATGGCGATGGCAAAATTGTTCATCAACGAGCGGAAGGCGGCGCCTTCTTTGTGCATGTCGATAAACACCTCGCCCAACCGGCCATCTTCATATTCGCCGGTGTGCAAATAAACCTTGTGCCCGCCGACGACGGCTTTTTGCGTATAGCCCTTGCGCCGGGATGGAATGCGCTCGCGGGTAGCTGTTTCGCGAACCCGCTCTATGACCCGCTCGACAATACGTTCGGCGGCAATTGTCGCGCGCACATTGGCGGGCTTGTCGGCGGTCAGGGCGTCAGCAATATCATCGGCGTCTTCTTCATCGTCGGCCAATAATTGCGAGTTCAGCGGCTGCGACAGTTTCGAGCCATCGCGATAAAGAGCGTTGGCTTTCAGTGCCAGTTTCCACGACTGGATGTAAGCGCTTTTGCACTCATCGACCGTGGCATCATTGGGCATGTTGATGGTTTTGGAAATCGCACCGGAGATAAACGGCTGCGCGGCGGCCATCATCAGGATGTGACTATCAACCGACAGATAACGTTTGCCCTTGCGCCCGCACGGATTGGCGCAATCAAAGACCGGCAAATGCTCCTCGCGTAAGTGCGGCGCGCCTTCCATCGTCATGGCACCGCAAACATGCTCATTGGCCGCTTCAATATCGTCTTTGGAGAAGCCCAGATGCGCCAGCAGATCGAAGGACGGATTGTCGAGCTGCTCAGAGGAGATTTTCAAAACGCCTGAGACAAATTCGTCGCCAAGGGTCCAGCGGTTAAATACGAATTTGATATCGAAGGCTGTGGCAAGCGTTCCTTCAAGCGTTTCCAGAACAGGGTCGGTGAAGCCTTTGGCCTTCAATGTCGTGTGGTTGATGGCAGGCGCCTGGCGCAGTGAGCCGTGGCCAACCGCATAGGCCTCCATCTCGGCAATCTGATGCTCGGCATAGCCAAGCGTGCGCAGGGCGGTTGGCACAGACTGGTTGATGATCTTGAAATAACCGCCGCCAGCCAGCTTCTTGAATTTGACCATGGCGAAGTCGGGCTCAATGCCGGTGGTGTCGCAATCCATCACCAGACCGATGGTGCCCGTGGGGGCAAGCACAGAACTTTGCGCATTGCGGTAGCCGTGCTTTTCGCCAAGCTCCAGCGCATTGTCCCAGGCCCGCCTGGCAGCGATGACCAGATCACCATCGGTACACGATGCGTGATCGAGCGGTAGCGGCCGGGTCGCCAGTTTTTCATAGCCCGTTTGTTCCGAATAAGCGGCGCGGCGGTGATTGCGGATGACGCGCAGCATGTCGCCGCTATTGGCAGCGTAGCCGGGGAAGGGCCCAAGCTCTTTGGCCATTTCCGCCGATGTCGCATAAGAGACGCCGGTCATGATGGCGGTAATGGCACCGCAGATCGCGCGGCCCTCGGCGCTGTCATAGGGGATACCAGCAGACATCAGATAGCCGCCGATATTGGCAAAGCCCAGACCCATGGTGCGATATTTATAACTTAGCGCGGCGATCTGCTTTGACGGGAACTGCGCCATCAATACGGAGATTTCCAGCACCATGGTCCATAGACGCGAGCAATGCTCAAAGCTCTCAATATCGAATTTATTGCCGCCATCGGTGCCGGTGTTGGTGCGAAAGCGCATCAGGTTCATTGACGCCAGATTGCACGCCGTATCGTCCAGGAACATATATTCCGAGCACGGGTTGGAGGCGCGGATCTCGCCGCTTTGCGGACAGGTGTGCCAGTCGTTAATGGTGGTGTGGAACTGGATACCCGGATCTGCGGACGACCAGGCAGCCTGGCCGATGCTTTCCCAAAGATCTTTGGCGTTGATCTTCTTGGTGGTCTCGCCGGTCGTGCGCGCTTTCAGCTCCCACTCGCGGCCGTTTTTGACGGCATTTAAAAAGTCATCATTAACCCGGACCGAATTATTGGAGTTCTGTCCCGCAACGGTCAGATAAGCTTCTGAATCCCAATCTGTGTCATAGGTGTCGAACTCAAGTTCTTTATAGCCTTGGCGCGCAAACTGGATGACCCGGCGAATATAATTATCGGGCACAACATCGCGCCGCGCTTCTTTGATAGCGCGCTTCAGCGCCGGGTTTTCAGCCGGTTCAAAGCATTTGTCGCCATCAGCTTCGCAGTTCACGCAAGCCTTCATGACGGCTTTTAAACGCCGGTGGCAAATTTTAGAACCGGTGACCAGAGCCGCGACCTTCTGCTCTTCGCGCACTTTCCAGTTGATATATTCTTCAATGTCGGGATGGTCGACATCGACCACCACCATTTTGGCGGCGCGCCGTGTGGTGCCGCCCGATTTGATCGCACCAGCCGCCCGGTCGCCAATTTTCAAAAAGCTCATCAGGCCCGACGATTTACCGCCGCCGCCCAGCCGCTCATCGGAACCGCGCAGGGCCGAGAAATTCGAGCCGGTACCTGAGCCATATTTGAACAGGCGCGCTTCACGCACCCAAAGGTCCATGATGCCGTTCTCATTGACGAGATCGTCTTCGACCGATTGAATAAAGCACGCATGGGGCTGGGGATGCTCATAGGCGGAGGCGGAACGGGTTAATTCGCCGCTTTCATAATCGACATAATAATGACCCTGGCCAGGACCGTCGATGCCATAAGCCCAGTGCAGGCCGGTGTTGAACCATTGCGGCGAGTTGGGCGCGGCATATTGCATGGCCAGCATATAACGATGCTCGTCATAAAAGGCGCGCGCATCGTCCTCGGTGGTGAAATAGCCACCCTTCCAACCCCAATAAGTCCAGGTGCCGGCGAGACGGTCAAACACCTGCCGCGCATCGCGTTCGGGTCCATGACGGTCAGCTTCGGCAAGCTTTGATAATGCAGCTTCATCGGGAATTGAGCGCCACAACCAGGACGGAACTTGCGTTTCTTCACATTTCTTCAGATGAGCGGGCACGCCGGCCTTGCGGAAATATTTCTGCGCAATGATATCCGCCGAGACCTGGCTCCAATGTTCCGGCACGCCGAAATCTTCCAATTGAAACACGACGGAGCCGTCTGGGTTTTTAATCTCGCTGGTTGCCCGGCGAAAAGGAATTGCAGCATAAGGTGATTGGCCGGCCTGAGTGAAACGGCGTGTGATTTTCATTGTCGTCTTGCCCTCGTCTGACGCTGCTTTTTTGCAGCGCGGTATTTCAATTGCAGTCTTGGTTATGCAGTCTTGTGGAAGTTCGTGTAGTCAGCTGGAAGTGGCGCAGAACGAGGTACAAATCAGCGCGCAAAAGATCGTGTGCTAAAACGAGCTATTTCAGCCCGGTTCAACATTGGATTTAAAAACAAACTTGAACGAATGCGCTTTTGGGGGAATTTCCCGGCTTAATTGTTTGACCTTAGCCTTCAGTGCCCGCGTTTTGAGCGGAACTCCCCCTTAAGGCGGTT
>JAJRRE010000383.1 GCA_024279745.1 Alphaproteobacteria bacterium | reverse complement strand
CAAAACCAGGGGCAAAACCAGGGGCAAAACCAAAATCTGCCACGCGACAAGTGCCTGGAGCTGCTCGATGAACGCCCCATGCTGGCCCATGTCATTGCCCGGCTTGCACCACAGGTGGATCATCTTGTTTTAAATGCAAATGGTGACCCGGCGCGATTTGCGGCCTTTGATTTGCCGGTAGCGGCGGACCCCATTGAAGGCTTTGCAGGACCGCTTGCCGGGGTGCTGGCCGGTATGCGCTGGACCAAGAAGAACCACCCCGACACCAGCCATATCGTTACCGTTTCCACCGATGCGCCGTTTTTGCCGCGCGATCTTGTCGCCCGCCTCAAGCAAACCGCAGCGCAAGCTAAGCCAGGCTCGATCATCATCGCCTCGTCCAATGGCAACCGCCAACCGGTCATTGGTCTTTGGCCCGTAGCACATGCCAATGATCTGCAGGACCAGCTTGAAGACGGGATGCGCAAAGTGCTGCATTGGACCGATCGGCACGGCACGGTGCTTTGTGATTTTGCCATGAGCACAATCGGCGATACACAGATAGACCCATTTTTTAACGCCAATCACCCGCATGAACTAACCCAAGCGCGCCGCCTGTTGCAACTTGGCGCCTGAACATCTGTCTCAGCTGCCAGCTATTCCCCGTCAGCCCGCTCCACTTTGAGAACCAACGATCCATGCCCCCAATGATAGCCAACGCTTCAACACCGATCATTGCCATTTGCGGCTGGAAGAAATCGGGCAAGACAACGCTGACCGTGCGGCTGGTCGAGGAATTCACCCGGCGCGGTTACAAGGTTGCGACGCTCAAACACGCCCATCACAGTTTCCAGATCGATGATGGAGAAACGGACAGCGCCCGCCATCGCCGTGCTGGTGCGCGCGAAGTTGCTGTCGTGTCAAAAAACCGCTGGGCGATGATTGGCGAAACCACTGCCGCCGACCAGAACGAGCCGGACTTTGCCGATGTCGTCAACTGGTTCAGTGCGTGCGATCTGATACTTGTCGAAGGCTATAAATCCGCCCCGGTTGCAAAGATCGAAGCACGCCGCGCCGCATCCTTGACAACAACGCCGCTGGCGCCGCACGACCAGCGGATCATCGCCATCGCCGCCGATCACAAGGTCGAGGATACGCCATTGCCGGTGTTTTCGCTTGACGATATTACCGCCATGGCCGATTTGATCGCAGCCGCTCTAACGCTGCCCCCGCCGCAACTGCTCCCTGCCACGCAACCCGCTAACCAATAAGAGACTACAGATAATGGATGACCGTCAGGACCTCAACGATCGCAGCCGCAAAGAACGCCGTGCCGCGCGCAAGCAGGGCCATCTCGACAATGCCGCCTTTATCAAGATCGCGGACAAATTTATCGGCGTCGCCAACCGGGAGAACAAACGGGTATTGGCGACTGAATTGCATATGGCCTTTCTCTATGCCGCCGCACGCTATAATGCCTATGTGGCCAATGCGGTTTTAAACGTCCCGGACCATGAAGCTTTCGTTGAGCAGATGACCAAACATTACCAAGAAATGCTGCGGCAGAATTTGGCCGATCCGACATTGGCCGCCAGCGGCGGCGATAGCGATAGTCGTCAAGGCGAAGGCGATCCTGAAGATAAAACCGGAGACGACGGCGATGATGGCAATCGCAGATAAGACCTGAGCGCAGCGCTCTTTGCACGATCCTATCGGCGCCGTTTCAAACGCCAAATCTTAGTCTGCGACCGGCGTCACTTTCTTTTGCATGAAAATACTGAGTGGATCGGCGCGGTACGAGCCAAAGGCGTCGCATTCTTGAAAACCGAACCCCCGATATAGCGCAAGCGCTTCGGGTTGTTTATTACCCGTTTCCAAACACAGCAGCGTTACTTGTTTCGCAGCCGCCAAGCGCTCCAGCTCAGCAACAATCGCGCGGCCAACGCCCTTGCCACGCCCAGCTGGATCAACCCACATGCGTTTGATCTCGCCGCGTTTTTCTTGACTGTTTTCTGGGTGGATTTCTGGGTGGATTTCTGGGTGGATTTCTGGGCGATTTTCCGGCCCTGCGTCGTCATCCAGCACCAGCGCACCGCAACCAACAATCTCCCCCTCGGCCCGCGCCACGACAAAGCTTACCTGCGGCGTCATCAAAGCACTGACCGGCGTGAAGTGATTACTGTCCACTGGATACAGCGCGCTATGATACCGCTCGGACGCCGCAAAAAACGCCAATATCTCGCGCTGGTCCGGTGTTTCGATTTGCACGCTGAGACCGTTATTGACGCCGCCAGTCTCGCTCGCCTTCGCTGCCTCTGCCTCTGCCTCTGCGGCTTGCTTTTGCTGAGCCTCCTGCTGCGCTCGTTGTTTACTATCAGCCCCCAGCGCATCCCACTTGGCCACATCCTCATCATCCAGGAACCCGCGCCCGATCTTATAATCCGTTCGAATATCCGCGACAGCCCAGACCGCGTCGGTAAAGTCCTCCGCATAATCATCGAGCCCATCCATGACGTTGAACACCGGATTGCTGGTCCATAATTTCGCCAAGGCCTTTTCGCGAATATGCTCGGGCACGTCTTTGCTCATGAAGCGGGTATAATCGGAGTTGGCGTCAAGTGCGTCGAAATCCACATCGGAAAAACCATCGTCTTGGTTATCAATTGTATTGCTGACAGCGTCGCCGTCTTTGTCGCCCCCAGGCTCAACAACTTCCGAGCCGCCTTGCTCAACTACCGACATTGTTTGAGCCGATTGTTCCAGGTGGGCATCGCCCGCTGGCGGCATACCCTCGCTCACCGCTACGCCCGCTCCCGTGCAATCAGCGTTGTCGCTTTCATCTGGCAGTGCGGCGGCAGTAGGCGCGGCGACAATAGGATCGGTAATCATGCAGCCACGCTTTTGCGGCGCGGGCGTACTAACAGCCCCAACCTGTCCAGCCTCCGCGGCAGACCTTTGCACACCATCCAACGGCGCGCCCGCAGCTGGCCCCGTCGCGGTTTGCTGCTCTCCTCGTGCCTCGGTCTTGCGCCGGGACCAACGCGCCAGGCGGCCAGATGGCTCATTTTTCATGATCGGGCTCCTTGTGCTTTTGCGCTGTTTCACGATCGCGTCCGCGTCCCTCGCGTGCCGCGCCGCGTCCCTCGCGCATTTGTGCCGGGCGATCAGTTGGATCATTTTGTCCCGCCCGCACCATCCGCTCACGCAATTCCACAACAGGCTCCTGCCCGAAATGATAATCCTCTTCTTTGTGATGCCTCTTTCGCTTGCGTTTCTTGAAGGGCTGCTCAACATGATGCTCGTCGATGAAGGCGCTAACCAATTCTATCAACTGCTCCGGCATCGGTACGGCCTCGATGATTTCATCGCCGTCCTCGCCATAAGCCTCCACATCATAGGGCGAGGCGGTCACCATATGCACTTCGACTGGCCAGTCGGACGTCTCATCGGCTAATTCGCCGCCGCGCAACACCACGTAAACCTTGGGTTGATCATAGCTCAGATTATCACGGTAGCCCGGTGTTTCCTTGCGGTGCAGCTGCATTTCAATAGTCGCCGCATGATAATGCACGAAACCGGGCCCGCGCCGCAATTCGCGCCATGAGCTCAGATCAGGCGCGCCGAGAAATACCGATATCGGCCGCCAGATATGATCCTGCCAGGGATGGTCGACGTCTTCGCGCGCCACCACTACGCCCACATCGATCGTCAGTATCAGATCCATTGCAATCTCGTTTTGAACCGGCGGGCGCCGTAACACCATCGCGCATTAGTGATCATGGCAACGCACTCCAACTCAACCAATTGTCTGGCCGCTGCGCAGCCATCGCCGCCACTCTTCGCCGCTATGCGCCAACGCCGTGTAAGTTGGCCATGACAAGCTTACATTAGCCTTTGCCATTGGGTCCAGCGCCTTTATAAAAAGAGCTGAAGGTAAGCCGCGAAAACACCATTTTCGTTTTGCCCCGCTGTTTCGTGCCAGCATCTTGTTCACAACCTGCTAAGGACACCCGATGAGCGATAAACCAGCCGATGACCAGATACTGATCTGCAATTGCCAACAGACCATGCAATTGGACGGCGACGCCCTCGGCAGCGCCCTTGGATTGACGCAGGGACTGACGGTTCACAATGAATTGTGCCGCAATCAAATCGGCCAATTTAAATCTGCATTGGCGCAGACCGGCGAACAAAACGGTACGCTAACCATTGCTTGCACTCAAGAAGCGACATTGTTTCGCGAGGTGGCGCAGGACATTGGCCATGGCGCATTGCCTTTGCGCTTTTGCAATATTCGCGAGCGGGCGGGCTGGTGTGATGATGGCAGCGACACTGGTCCAAAAATCTCAGCCTTACTGGCCGACGCCGCTTATGAGGCCAAACCGACACCGGCTGTCACGCTCACATCTGAAGGCCATTGTGTCGTCTATGGCAGTGGCCAAACCGCGTTGGACGCCGCACACAAACTGTCCAATCATCTTGTCGTGACGTTGTTGCTCAGTGACGCCAGCGATATCATTGCGCCAACCGGTGCAGTTAT
>JAJRRE010000382.1 GCA_024279745.1 Alphaproteobacteria bacterium | reverse complement strand
GTGCTTGGGACCGGCTGATCGGCGCCCGCAAGTGTCCGCGACCCGATAAAGTCCCGGCCCGATTAACCGTTGAGCCGAACGATCCAAAGAACGGCGAATCCGGCCTGAGCGTGAGACATCACGCATAATGGTGGCCGCGCCCTAGGGACTGTGTTTGCGCGGCGGCGTTAAAGCACGGATCACGACATTCAGTCATTGACAGGTTGGAGGCAGTTTAAGCATGGCATCGTCCAGAACAAACATAGAAAATGATCGTGGTACTCACGGCGAGAGCCGCAAAACCGTCACGACTGCCGCTCTTGATTCCAAGGTCGCCTCCGCTCTTGATATGCCTGTCGCCTCCGCTCACGATTCCATGGTCGCTTCCGCTCATGATAATTTAGTCGCTATCGCACATGATATTTCTGTCGCCTCCGCTCCGGGCAAACAGGGCCTGTACGATCCCGCCAATGAGCATGATTCGTGCGGCGTTGGTTTCATTGCCGATCTGAAGGGGCGCAAATCCCACAAGATCGTCGAAGATGCGCTGCAGATTTTGGTAAACCTGACCCATCGCGGTGCGGTTGGTGCCGATCCGCTATCGGGCGACGGCGCCGGGATCATCCTGCAAATCCCCGATGAGCTGCTGCGCGCCGAATGTGAGAACGCCGGCTTTACATTGCCCGCCGTCGGTGACTATGCCGTCGGACAGGTGTTCTTGCCGCGCGACAAACGCTTTCGTCTTGAATGCAAAGCCGAGTTCGACAAGGCTTGTGAGGCTGAAGGTCTGGCGGTGCTGGGCTGGCGCGATGTGCCGGTCGATAATTCTTGCCTGTCAGCTCATACCATCGCGGCCGAGCCGGTCCATCGCCAGGTCTTCATCGGCAAGGGGCAGGGCATCACCGATCAAGACCACTTTGAGCGTAAGCTTTATGTGCTGCGCAAGGTCGTCGCCCATGCCGTATTCCGCAAATATGCCGATCTGGGCCTGACGCAAAGCGATGTCGATTTTTATGTCGTGTCGATGTCGAGCCGCACGATTGTCTATAAAGGCATGTTCCTGGCCGATCAGGTTGGCGCTTATTATAAAGACCTGACCGATCCGCGCATCGCCTCGGCCCTGGCGCTGGTGCATCAGCGCTTTTCGACCAACACCTTCCCGTCGTGGAAGCTCGCGCATCCCTACCGGATGGTTGCGCATAACGGCGAAATCAACACTTTGCGCGGCAACGTCAACTGGATGGCGGCGCGGCAAGAATCTGTCTCGTCGAAACTGTTTGGCGACGACATCAAGAAGCTGTGGCCGATGTCCTATGAGGGGCAATCGGATACCGCCTGCTTTGACAATGCACTCGAATTTTTGACCATGGGCGGCTATCCGCTGGCTCATGCGGCGATGATGCTGATCCCGGAAGCCTGGGCCGGCAATCCGCTGATGGACGCCAACCGGCGCGCCTTTTACGAATATCATGCCGCACTGATGGAGCCGTGGGACGGTCCTGCCGCCATGGCCTTTACCGACGGGCGCCAGATCGGCGCGACGCTTGACCGCAATGGCCTGCGCCCCGCGCGCTATCTCGTGACCAAGGACGGGCTTGTTGTGATGGCGTCCGAAGCCGGTGTGCTGCCGATTGCCGAAGAAGATATCGTTGAAAAGTGGCGTTTGCAGCCGGGCAAAATGCTGCTGATTGATCTGGAGAAGGGCCGCATTGTTTCGGACGACGAGCTGAAGGCGGAGCTGGCCGGCAAGCATCCCTATCAGACCTGGCTCGATAGCACGCAGATCCGTGTTGGCGATCTACCGAGCGTTAAGCCCAAGCGCCCGCGCACCAATGTACCGTTGCTCGACCGGCAGCAGGCCTTCGGCTATACGCAAGAAAGCCTCAAATTCCTGATGACGCCGATGGCACATATGGGACAAGAAGCAATTGGCTCCATGGGTACCGATACGCCGCTGTCGGCTTTGTCAAACCGGCCCAAGCTGCTGCACACCTATTTCAAGCAAAACTTCGCGCAAGTCACCAATCCGCCGATTGACCCGATCCGCGAAGAGCTGGTCATGTCGCTGGTCTCGTTTATCGGGCCGCGGCCGAACCTTCTGGATCTGGAAGGTTCAAGTAAGCAAAAGCGGCTGGAAGTTTATCAGCCGATCCTGACCAATGATAAACTGGAGCGCATTCGCCAGATCGGCGAGGTGGAAGACAATCAGTTCCGCTCCATGACGCTCGACATCACCTATCCGGCAGAGGCCGGGCCAAGCTGGATGAAGATGGCACTGGAAGCAGTGTGCGATCTGGCGGAAAAGGCTGTCGGTCAGGGCTACAACATCATTGTGTTGTCGGACCGCTGGGTCGGCCCGGACCGGGTGCCGATGCCGTCATTGCTGGCCACCTCCGCCGTGCATCATCATCTTATTCGCAAAGGCCTGCGCACGTCCGTCGGTCTTGTGGTTGAGACCGGCGAAGCACACGAAGTGCACCAGTTCGCGACCCTTGCCGGGTACGGCGCCGAGGCGATCAACCCCTATCTGGCCTTTGAGACTGTTGCTGAACTGGCGCAAAAACTCGATTGCGGCTTGACCAAGGAAAAAGCCATTGAGCGTTACATCAAGGCGCTGAACAAGGGCTTGCTGAAGGTCATGTCGAAGATGGGCATTTCGACTTATCAGTCTTATTGCGGCGCCCAGATTTTTGATGCGATTGGCCTTAGCACACAATTCATCGCCAATTACTTCACCGGCACCCATAGCCAGATCGAAGGTGTTGGGCTCGATGAAGTGGCACGCGAAACGGCGCAGCGTCACCGCGATGCCTTTGGCGATGTACCGGCGCTTGACGGCGCGCTTGATGTGGGCGGCGAATATGCCTACCGCGTGCGCGGCGAAGCGCATATGTGGGGCACGAAAACCGTTGCCAACCTTCAACATGCGGTGCGCGGTGATCTGCCGGACAAATACCGCGAGTTTGCGCGCGAGGTGAATGAGCAATCGGAAAGCCTGATGACGATGCGCGGGCTGTTTATGATCAAAACCGCTGAGGATAGGGGCGCCAAGCCTGTGCCGCTCGATGAAGTCGAACCGGCCGCCGATATCGTCAAGCGCTTTGCCACCGGCGCCATGTCTTATGGCTCGATCTCGCGCGAGGCGCATACCACCTTGGCCATCGCCATGAACCGGATGGGCGCCAAGTCCAACACCGGCGAAGGCGGCGAGGAAGTGGATCGGTTCACGCCGCTGGAAAATGGCGATTCCATGCGCTCGGCCATCAAGCAGGTAGCGTCGGGGCGCTTTGGCGTAACGACTGAATATCTCGCCAATGCCGACATGATCCAGATAAAAATGGCGCAGGGCGCGAAACCGGGCGAAGGCGGCCAGTTGCCGGGCCATAAGGTTGATCAGACGATTGCGTCCGTGCGCCATTCCACACCCGGCGTTGGGCTCATCTCGCCGCCGCCGCATCACGATATTTATTCCATCGAGGATCTGGCGCAGCTGATCTATGATCTGAAAAACGTCAACTCCAAAGCCGACATTTCGGTCAAGCTGGTCTCGGAAGTCGGCGTCGGTACGGTCGCCGCCGGTGTCGCCAAGGCGCGCGCCGATCATGTCACGATATCGGGCTTTGAAGGCGGCACAGGTGCATCGCCGCTAACCTCGATCAAACATGCGGGCAGCCCGTGGGAGATCGGCATTGCCGAGACCCATCAGACGCTGGTGCTGAACAAGTTACGCTCGCGCATTGCCGTGCAGGTCGACGGCGGCTTGCGCACGGGCCGCGATGTGGTGATTGGCGCGCTGCTCGGCGCTGACGAGTTTGGCTTTTCAACCGCCCCATTGATTGCGGCGGGCTGCATCATGATGCGCAAATGTCATCTCAATACTTGCCCGGTTGGTATTGCCACCCAGGACAAACGGCTGCGCGCCAAATTCGCTGGTAAGCCGGAGCATGTTATCAACTATTTCTTCTATGTTGCCGAAGAAGTACGCGAGCTGATGGCAGCCATGGGAGTGCGCAACTTCAATGAGCTTGTCGGCCAGTCGCAATATCTCGACAAACGTCAGGCCATTGATCACTGGAAGGCCAAGGGGCTCGACTTTACGGCGCTGTTCCATAAGCCCGATGTGGGCAAGGATGTTGGCGTCTATCATACCCAGACCCAGGATCACCATCTTGACGATATTCTCGACCGCAAGCTGATTGAGCTGGCACGGCCGGCGCTGGATGACAAGAAACACATCAAGGCCGACATCAAGATCAAATCGGCCAACCGCTCAACGGGCGCCATGCTGTCGGGGCTGCTGGCCGGGCGTTATGGCTATGAAGGCCTGCCCGAAGACAGCATCTGGTTTGCCATGACCGGCACGGCGGGCCAGGCGTTTGGTGCCTGGTGTGCCAACGGTATCACGCTCGATCTAACCGGCGAGGCCAATGACTATGTCGGCAAAGGTTTGTCGGGCGGCAAAATTATTGTGCGGCCAGACCCCAGGGCGTCGATTGTACCGGAAAAAAGCATCATCGTCGGCAATACGGTGCTGTACGGCGCTATCACCGGCGAGTGTTATTTCCGCGGTGTGGCGGGCGAGCGCTTTGCCGTGCGCAATTCCGGCGCCATTGCCGTCGTCGAAGGCCTCGGCGATCACGGCTGCGAATATATGACTGGCGGCGTGGTTGTCGTCATCGGTCCGACAGGGCGAAACTTTGCCGCCGGCATGTCAGGCGGGATTGCCTATGTGCTCGATGAGGCGGGCGACTTTGAGCAGCGCTGCAACATGACCATGGTCGATCTGGAACCGGTTGCTGCCGAAGAAGACGTGATGCGCTCGCAGGGTAATCAGGGCGGCGATCTGGAAAGCCACGGCCTTGTCGATGTTATGGGCGACATGACCCGCAATGATGCTGAACGTCTACAGCAGCTGATTGATAAACACGCCCATTATACCAATTCGGCCAAGGCGCAGGATATTTTGCACAACTGGGACGCCTATCTGCCCCGGTTCAAGAAAGTCATGCCGGTTGAATATCGCCGCGCGCTGGAAGAGATGTCGAAAATGCAAGAAGCCGACACGACCGGCCTCGACGTCATCGAAATCGGCGTGCAGCATGTGCGCGGGAAGTAGGACGCAAGCCAGTTGTGGGGACCATATTAGGCCGCCGCCCCTCACCCCGCCCCTCTCCCCGTAAAACGGGGAGAGGGGCGGCAAGGTAATTAAATTGAGACGATACGGGAGCCGGGAATGGGCAAGGTTACGGGATTTTTGGAAATTGATCGGGTCGAGCGCAGCTACCGCAACGCCGATGAACGAGTGAAGCATTTCAAGGAATTTGTGCTGCCGCTGCGCGAAGATCAGACGCGGGATCAGGCCGCGCGCTGTATGGATTGCGGCATTCCCTATTGCCATGACGGCTGCCCGGTCAACAATCAGATCCCCGACTGGAATGATCTGGTCTATCACGGCGACTGGCGCCGCGCGTCGGCCAATCTGCATTCGACCAATAATTTCCCCGAAGTGACCGGCCGGGTTTGCCCAGCCCCTTGCGAAGCGTCCTGCACACTCAATCTCGACGATCAGCCGGTGACGATCAAAACCATTGAATGCGCTATTGTCGACCGGGCTTTTGATGAAGGCTGGATTACCCCGCAGCCCGCCGCCTCATCCAGCGGCAAAGCCGTGGCTATTGTCGGCGCCGGGCCGGCCGGGTTGGCAGCGGCGCAGCAATTGGCGCGCGCCGGGCATGATGTGCATGTCTATGAAAAGAATGCGGCTGTCGGCGGTTTGATGCGCTACGGCATTCCCGACTTCAAGCTGGAAAAACATTTGATTGAGCGCCGCGCCGGGCAACTCTCGGCTGAAGGTGTAACCTTCCATTGCGGCGTGCATGTCGGCGAAGATGTCGCCATTGATGATCTGGCCAAAGGGCATGATGCGCTATTGCTGACCGGCGGCTCTGAACATCCTCGCGATTTACCGGTACCGGGACGCGATCTGTTGGGCGTGCATTTTGCCATGGACTTTCTGCCGCAACAAAACCGGCGCGTGTCCGGCGAGGCGCTGGGTAAGGGCACTGACGAAATCGCCAAGGATCGCCATGTCGTGGTGATTGGCGGCGGCGACACGGGCTCCGACTGTATCGGCACATCAATTCGCCAGGGTGCCAAATCCGTGACGCAAATTGAAATCATGGAGGCGCCGCCCGAACATGAAAATAAAGAGCTGACCTGGCCCCATTGGCCAATGAAAATGCGCACGTCGAGCAGCCAGCAAGAAGGCGCCGTGCGCGACTTTGCCGTCATGACCAAAAAGTTCATTGGCGAAAACGGCCGCGTGAGCAAGCTGCAATGCGTGCGCGTTGATGACAAGTTCAAGGAGATCGCTGGATCTGAATTTGATATTCCAGCCGATCTGGTTCTTCTGGCCATGGGCTTCACCAATCCCGTGCATGACGGAATGCTCAATGATCTGGGTCTGGCCTATGATCCGCGCGGCAATGTGCTGGCCGATGAGCAGTCTTATCTCACGTCACAAAAACGCGTGTTCGTAGCCGGCGATATGCGCCGCGGACAATCACTCATTGTCTGGGCTATCCGCGAAGGACGCCAGGCAGCGCACGCCATCGACAAGGCGCTCATGGGCATGACCAATCTGCCAAGGTAGTTTTTATTGGAGACGGCACCATTACGGCGGCGTCGGGTGTCCGTGGAACTGCTTGGCGTTGTCGCAAATCTCATACCAGGATGGTTTTTCGACTACAAATTCATGAAACTGGTTTGTGACCTCGAACGCATTGTCGAGGGCATTTGCTGCGATTGGAAAACTGTCCTCTTTAGACAGAATCTCACCAAGCGATGTGCCGCAAATTTTGCAGAAGCATCTGCCGTACTTGTAAGGGGGTTCTGGTTGGTAAAGCATGACCTGTTCTTGCCCCTGCAGCCACTTCAGGTCTTTTCGTTTGACAAAAACAATGGCGCTTGCGCCAACCTTGCGGCACCGGGAGCAATGACAAGTGCCCATCATTGACGGCTGGGCCGTTAGCTCAAACTTCACCGCCCCGCAGCAACAACTTCCTTTAATCATCCGGTTGGTTCTCCATGGGCCAAATCTGTCACCAAAGAGAACAATAGAGGAACATTGACGGATATGCAACGTTATTATTTGCACCGAGCAGGAGCCTCCCGTTTTCCGACGGGCAGCACGTCATCACAGAAGTGGAATTTGCCATCAGACCATGGTGTCTGGCGTTTGGTTCCCATGGCGGCGTGATTGGTGCATCCTTGTCCTTCACAAAAGAACCAATTGGAAAAGAGTGTCTATGCCAACAATGTTTGAGCCAGTTAGGGTTCCATTTATTGGGGCCAGGAAAGAGACTGACATTGCAGATGCGGATCTGGTGGTGTTTGGCGCACCACATGGGACACCCTATCGCGATATCAATAATGAGCAATATGCGGGCGCGCCAGACACGTTGCGTTGTGCGCTTGAGGAAGACGCGCGATGGCTCGACCATTGGGATTTTGATTTGGGCGGTCCCCTGCTTGGAGATGGCAGTTTCACTGTCGCCGATGTCGGTAATCTCAAGACCTCGCCGCTGGATGGAAGCGGCAACAGGCATCTGATCAAGGAGGCAACCACTCAAATTGTTGATAGTGGTGCTATCCCGGTAATGATTGGCGGAGACGATTCCACCCCCATTCCCTTCATTGAAGCGCTAGCTCATCTTGGTCCGCTGACAATCATTCAGGTTGATGCCCATATTGATTGGCGGGACGAGCGCCGCGGCGAGCCTTTAGGATTTTCCAGCACGATGAGACGCGCATCGGAAATGAAACATGTTGAGAAGCTCATTCAAATTGGCATTCGCGGGCCAGGATCGGCGCGGCGTGAGGAAGTCGAAACTGCAAGAAACTGGGGGGCGGAAATCGTAACGGCGCGAGAGCTTCATCGAGACGGAATAGACGCTGCGATGAAGCATCTGGAAAGCGGCAGCAATTGCATGATCACCTTTGATTGCGACGGATTAGATCCAGGCATAATGCCTGCGGTAATGGCACCGACACCTGGAGGATTATCTTACACTCAAGCGATCGACCTGATTGCTGCCGTAGTGCAGAAATCCAGGCTTGTTGCCTTTGATATGATTGAGTTTGTACCGCAGCGGGATCTGAACGGCACCGCAGCTTTTACCGCAGCTCGAATTCTAGCAAATGTGCTTGGTTGTCTGGCGCGCAAGTGACAATAGGTAGATTTGCAGGAAATTTTGTTTGCCCCGCGGTGTTGTTTTCTTTCTCTCACGGCGCGCAGCTCTATTTGCCTCGCGGGCCGTATCGGACACGAAAAGTGTCCGGGCCCTCCGGCGGGGAGGTAATTTCGCTCTCACGGCGCGCACCGGCGTCAGAAGTAGACGCCTGCGCCTGCGAGGGCGCGCCGAACCGTCGGCGGCGGCCCTTGCCCGCTGGACGCATGAAGCGCCGCAAATCGCCCAAATGGTGAGAGATGGGCTGGAGCCGTGAGGCCCGCACTGTGATAGATCCGTAATTGTCTCTGGCATCCCCCACGGCGAACGATGTTCGCTCGGCAGGTCGTGTTGGAAACGCGCAATTAAAGTGTGCGCCGCCCCTGCGGAGGCGCAGGCGGCGACTAGCCGCCGGTGCGCGCCGCGAGCCAAGAATGTGCGGTTCTGTCGCGCGGCTTTTAGTGATATGGTGCGAGGCAGCAATAGGCGCAACACTTCACGCCATGGAGCTTAAAAATTTCAAGAAATCAGATGATCTATTGCAGCGCATGGAACGGCGCAAAGGCGAAATTGTGGTTGCTTGTATTCTGACACTGGCCGCATTGGCCTATCTTGGGGTGACGGCCTTTAATGGGGTAACAACCGGTGATCGAACGTCTGTGTCCCGCCAGAGTGAAACGTCGATGGATCATACGCAATAAAGACTGTTGTCGCACGATCGATGTTACTGGCAATGTTACCGCGGGTTTGTGCCGCGCAGTAAATAGCCCGATAAAATATAGAAGTTTATGAAGCGCGGCTTGCCGTAACCGGCCGGGATCTTCCGCTGTGCTACTAATCTGTATTTTTCGAATTGCCGAATGATTTGGGGAAATATTGGGGTTTTGATGACGAGAAGAAACGGCCCAGATGAAATGCCGGTAAAGGGGCGTGTTAATTGATAATGATTTCCCGGATCGCTATTAGTAGCGCGCCATGCATAAAGCGGTATCGGTTTGTCGCGCATATAGTAAAGCAACTCGGCGCTAATTGCTCGGTCATTGGTGATGATCGCTGCAATAGGGGCAGTGGGCTCTCCAGCAGTTTTAAGAACATGCTGCGTCGTGTCTGCCAAAACTTTCCAACCAAGCACTCTTTCAAATGGCGAGCGATTCCCGGGGTAATCGAGTTTCCCCGCTAACATAGTGCCGATCCCAAGTATAGTCGCCGCAATGACATGCAGTGCCAAGGAGCCTTTCAACCAGTGCCATTCAGCTCTTCGAATAAGTGTGGCAATAACTAGTGGTGTTGCCGCGACATAGGCGGCGGCGGCCCAATTGGCATGGGCTCTCGATAGCAGTGCCTGCACTATAATAATGACCAAAATCGGGGCGATGAACGTTGCCAAAAATTGGTCACTATCGCTTAACCCCTCATGCCAGGCCCGCCAGACAATAAATAATAGACCGATGAAAAGGACGGGGCCGAAGACACCCAGTTGCGCGCCGATAAATTCCAATGCTTTTAGGGGGTGCAACAAAGGCCCACGCCAATTTGCATTGTCGGCGGTATGTGAGATCGTGGCAAATCCATGCTCGATATTCCAAAGGACGTTGGGAACGAGCATGGCCGCGCCAAGAGCCAGCGCAAGATAAAGCCGTGGATCACGCAGCAGCGGCCAGCGCGATGGCGTCAGGGCAATGTAAATGCCGGCGCAGAGTATAAAAAAGGCCATCGCGTATTTTGCGTTAAGTCCCAGCCCGAGTGCTAAGCCGAGGAGAAGTGCCGGAACCCAGGACCGCGCGGTGGAGGGGCGGGGACCAGTTAGACCGTCATTTAAAGCATAATTAATTTGTGCTAATTCAGCGAAGGCGAGCAATGCCAGCGCCCAACAAAACAACAACGGTACATCGGTAGAAATAAGACTGGACGACAGCGTAACCGCCGGCAAAGTTGCAAATGTCAACGCCGACCAAAACCCCACTTGGGAGCTGTAAATACGCCGCCCCAGCCAGTAAATGATCACTGCCGTTCCTGTATGAATTAGCGGCGAGGGCAGGCGAACGCAAAACTCGCTCGTGCCGCAAACTGCCGTGGACAGGCCGATAAGCCAGGCAATGAGCGGCGGTTTGGAATAATATCCAAATGCAAGCTCTTCGCTCCAGGTCCAATATTGGGCCTCATCAAAAAACAGATCTGTAGGCGAATAATACAGCAGGCCAAGGCGGACTGCCAGTAGCAAAGCAAGCCAGAATATAAGCCTGTTACCGAAATGATCGACCGGGTCGGTTTGAAGTTTATTTGGCTGTATAGATGCCATCAGGTTAAACATTACTTCCTCAATTTAGGAATAGGCATTGAATGACGTTGGTGGACAGATAGACGTTTTCCGGCCGAACTAAAGCGGCAAATTTGAGTGTGGAGCTTCTGGTGCAAATTTGAACCATGATTAGTTCAGGCAAAGATTATGCGTCAGCGTCTCTTTTGGAAGCTGAAAAACCACGGCAGTATAGTGATTCTGGCAAGACCGGGCCATCACAATGACTTCAGATCAAACATTGCAGCAATTATTGTAGCATCGCGGTGAATTTCAACAGCATCTGCGTTTCGGCACCACCATAGCAAAGGTTTTGGTTACTGTTTTTCGCCACAATCTCGCGCCACAGGAGCCGTAGGATGCTTTTGCATTTGTAACATGTTGACTGGTTCAGCAGTATTTATGATGGCCGGGAGGCAAGTGTTACATACAAGTAATTTCGGGCAAGTAATTTGGGGCAAGTAAATTCTTGCAAGCTAATGCAGGCAAGCTAATGCAGGCAAG
>JAJRRE010000381.1 GCA_024279745.1 Alphaproteobacteria bacterium | reverse complement strand
TAGGGGGGTGTACAAGGGCCCGGAGCGCGGGGTTAACGCGCCGTCTGGCCGGGACAAGTCCCCTCACGCGGCATGAGCGCCGCTGCTATCGCCGTGATGACGATGGCGCGCTTGTTTCATATTGCATCGCACAAGTCAAACTTTATTGCCTGGCGTGATGTCGCGGGGCCGATATAATGGGGCCATCGGCAACGCTTTGCGGGCGGGACAGGGCCGCAGCCCCGCCGCGCATTACCGACTGTTCTTAGCTTGCCGCCAGATTGCGCAGCACGTAATGCAAAATGCCGCCATTGGTGTAATAAGCCAGCTCGTCTTCCGTATCGATCCGGCACAACAGCGGAATATCCTTGCTTGCGCCGTCCTCGAAGGTGACAACTGCCGTCAGCTCAGCGCGCGGTTTCAGATCGCCCAGCCCGGCAATGGTGACGGTCTCAGCCCCGGTAATGCCGTAGTCACGCCAGCCTTTACCCTTGTCGGCAAAAACCAGCGGCAGCACGCCCATGCCCACCAGATTAGAGCGATGAATGCGCTCAAAGGACTGGGTAATCACCGCGCGCACACCCAGCAGAATTGTACCCTTGGCGGCCCAGTCGCGCGACGATCCGGTGCCATATTCGCGCCCCGCAAAAATCACCAGCGGAACACCCTCATCGCGGTACGCCATGGCCGCGTCATAAATCGGCATTTGTTTGCCGCCCGGCTGATGCTTGGTCATGCCGCCCTCAACGCCGTCGAGCATCTCGTTCTTGATGCGCACATTGGCGAATGTTCCGCGCATCATGACCTCGTGATTGCCGCGCCGGGAGCCGTAGGAATTGAACTCCTGCGGGCGGATCTGATGCTGTTTGAGATAATCGCCGGCGGGGCTGTCTTCCTTGATGACCCCGGCCGGCGAGATGTGGTCGGTGGTGATACTGTCGGCAAACAGGCCTAAAATGCGCGCGCCTTCAATGTCCGTGACCGGCGCCGGTTCAGCTGTCATATTCTCAAAGTACGGCGGGTTGCGCACATAGGTCGAGCCAGGGTTCCACTCATAGGTGAGCGAGGATTTGGCCGCGCCCATCGCCTGCCATTTGTCGTCGCCCTTAAACACATCGCCGTAGCGCTCTTCAAACATTTGCGGCGTGACGCTGGACCGAATCAGCGCGGCGATCTCAGCGCTCGCGGGCCAGATGTCCTTCAGATAAACCGGATTGCCGTCCTTACCAGTACCCAGCGGATCGGTGGTCAGATTGATATTGAATGAACCAGCCAGCGCATAGGCCACCACCAGGGGCGGCGAGGCGAGATAATTGCCGCGCGTATCGGGGCTGACCCGGCCTTCAAAGTTGCGGTTGCCCGACAAGACAGCACCGACAACCAGTTTGTTATCGCGAATGGCCTTGGTGATCGGCGCCGCCAACGGGCCGGAATTACCGATGCAGGTGGTGCAGCCATAGCCAACCAGCTCAAACCCGAGCGCATCGAGGTCGCCCTGCAACTCCGCCTTGGCAAGATATTCCGTCACAACTTGCGAGCCGGGCGCCAGCGAGGTCTTGACCCAGGGCTTGACGCTCAGGCCTTTGGCAACCGCATTGCGCGCCACCAGACCGGCGGCGATCATCACGGCGGGATTGGACGTGTTGGTGCATGATGTAATCGCGGCAATCACGATATCGCCATTGCCCAGATCATGGTCGGCGCCCTCGACGGTGACCCGCCGGTTAACGTCGCCCGCCTTGCCGTAATCGGTAACAACCTTGGCAATGCTGGCATCGATGGCTTTCAGTGCCACGCGGTCCTGCGGGCGTTTCGGCCCGGCCAGCGACGGCTCCACCGCACCCAGGTCCAGCTCCAGCACATCGGTATAAACCGCGTCCGGGCCCTCGCCGCGCCACATACCCTGCGCTTTCGAATACGCCTCGGTCAGTGCCACCCGGTCCGCCGCCCGGCCCGTGGCTTTAAGATATTTGATGGTGTCGCCGTCGATTGGGAAGATGCCGCAAGTGGCGCCATATTCGGGTGCCATATTGGCGATCGTCGCGCGGTCTTCCAGTGACAGATGATCGAGGCCGGGACCAAAGAATTCAACAAACTTCTCGACGACGCCGCGCGCGCGCAATTGCTCCACTACGGTCAGCACCAGATCAGTCGCGGTCAGCCCCTCGCCCAGCGCGCCCGTCAACTTGAACCCGATCACTTCAGGAATGACCATCGCCACCGGCTGGCCAAGCATGGCGGCTTCCGCTTCAATACCGCCAACGCCCCAGCCCAACACACCAAGGCCGTTGATCATGGTGGTATGACTGTCGGTGCCGACACAGGTATCGGGATAGGCTTGCGTCACCGGACCGCCCTCGCGCGTCCAAACGGTCTGCGCCAGATACTCCAGATTAACCTGATGGCAGATGCCCGTCCCCGGCGGCACCACGGCAAAATTATTGAACGCCCCGCCGCCCCAGCGCAAAAACTCGTAGCGCTCTTTATTGCGGCCATATTCCATTTCGACATTCTTGCCGAACGCATCGCTGGTCCCGAAAAAATCGACCATCACCGAATGATCGATCACCAGATCAACCGGCACCAGCGGATTGATCTTTGTCGGGTCTTTGCCCATTCCCGCCATCGCATCGCGCATCGCCGCCAGATCAACCACGGCCGGCACACCGGTGAAATCCTGCATTAACACCCGCGCCGGGCGATAGGCGATTTCCTGTTGTGAGGTTTTGGTCTTGAGCCAGGCGGCAAAGCCTTCGATGTCGTCGCGCGTCACCGAGCGGCCATCTTCATGGCGCAGCAAATTCTCCAACAGCACTTTAAGTGCAAACGGCAGTGCCGAAATCCCTGCAAGGCCGTTTTTCTCGGCGTCCGGCAAGGAGAAATATTCGTAGGTTTTACCACCAACGCTTAACGTCTTGCGGCATTTGAAACTATCAAGCGAGACGGGGATTTGAGGGGTCATCGGGCAGGTCTCCTTGGGACAAGCGCCGCGCGCAGCAACCGCATCTGTCGGTGTGGCATCGGCGCCTTGAGTGATAGGGCGGCTAAATGCCTTAATTTGTCACTAGCATTCAAACCTTTGAGCGCCTTATAAAGCGCTATTCAATTTCCCGCCAGCCCCGCGCCGCGCCAACTTTCGACGATGGACCCACTGCGCGCGCTTCAACTCAATGATATCGGACCCCAATCCCTTGCAATTAACGGCTAAAAACCTGACCACACGGCGCGGCGGCCGGGCCATCTTCAAGGATCTGTCCTTCCAGCTGGCGGGCGGTGAAGCGCTGGTGCTGACCGGCGCTAATGGCGCTGGCAAAACCACATTAATCCGCACCATTGCCGGTTATCTGCCACTCTCAGGCGGTACAATCGAGCTGACAGGCGGGCTGGATGATACACCGCTCACCGAGCAGTGCCATTATATCGGCCATAAGAATGCGATCAAAACCAGCCTGAGCGTCGAGGAAAACCTGACCTTCTGGGCCGGGTTTCTGGCCAATACGCCCGGAACGCCTGCCACAGAAAAAAGCGCTACAGAAAGCGCCCCAAACGTCGCAGACGCCTCTGGTCCTACCGCCGCGCAAACTGTCTCATCCATCGGCGATGCTTTGGCGCAGTTCAACCTGACAGCCTTGCGCCATATCCCCGGCGGCTATCTGTCGGCGGGCCAGACAAGGCGGCTCGGCCTGGCGCGGCTACTGGTCGCCCATCGCCCGTTATGGCTGCTCGATGAGCCGACGGTTTCACTCGACACGCTCAGCCAGCAGATTCTCTCAGCCGCGGTCAACGCTCATGTTAAGGCCGGCGGTATGGTCCTCGCCGCCACCCATATCCCTCTTGGCCTTACCGATGCGCGCGAGCTGCGCCTTGGCGCTGCCGGCGGCGGCGGCGGCGGCGGCGGCGGCGGCAATATTAGTGGCCCTAAAGACGGCCCGGATGAAGGGGCCGCGACATGAAACAATTCTTTCAAATCGTCCAGCGCGATCTCACCTTAGCCCTGCGCGAAGGCGGCGCCGTTGGAACAGCGCTTGGTTTTTATCTGATAGTCATCTCGATCCTGCCGCTTGGTCTGGGGCCCGACCTCAATCTTTTATCGCGCATTGCACCGGGCATTTTATGGGTGGCGCTATTGCTTTCCGCGCTGCTCTCCATCGGGCGCATCTTTGAAAACGACTATGAAGACGGCTCGCTCGAAGTCCTGGCGCTTGGCCAGATGCCCCTTGCCGCCACTGCCGCCGCCAAGTCTTTGGCCCACTGGATCTCAACCGCCATTCCCTTGGCCATGCTGGCGCCCGTCCTCGGCCTGCTGCTTAATCTCGACATCGACGCTTATGGCGTGTTGGTGCTGTCGATGCTGGTTGGCACACCGGCGATCAGCTTTATCGGCGCTATTGGCGGGGCGCTGACCTTGCAGGCGGGGCGTGGCGGCCTACTGTTATCGCTGCTGATCCTGCCGTTATATATTCCGACTTTAATCTTTGGCATCTCAACTGTCAGCGCTATTTTGCTCGATGACGGCAGTTTCGGCTCGTCAATTATGATCCTGGCCGCGATCTCACTGGCGTCGATTGTGCTGGCCCCGCTTGCTGCTGCTGCTGCTATCAAACTACAGATTGGCTGAGGCTGCGGACCTTCTTGGCTAAGATTGGGGACCTTCGCTATTTTAAAGCCCGCCTGCTGTCTCATCCCAGGCGGAATATTCCCTTGATCTTGAACAATTTTTTGTTATCGCCCACGCACACTGAGGCATGGGAGCGCATCAGCCCAATAGCCAGTCCAATATACCGCAATCGTCAAATTTTGCCCATATTTGAACGTGACAGCTTGTTAAATTGTGACTTGTCTCCCATTGGTTTAGACCAATATCAAAGGCGCCTGCCTTAACTAGCGCTATTTCTCAGGCTCCTCGACCAATAAGCTCACTATTACTAAGCTCGGGTATTTTCGCCCCAACGCGTTTCAACCGGCAGCAGGATCAACCGGCATATGCAGACAGTTACTCAAAAACTAGCAAATCCCACCCGCTTCATGTCGCTATCGGCGGTCCTGTTGCCGATCCTGATCGGTCTGTCCGTGCTGACCATTGGCGCCGGGTTTTATATTATTGCCGGATCGCCGCCCGACTACCAACAAGGCGAAACCGTCAAGATCATGTATATCCACGTTCCCATGTCCTGGCTTGGCATGATGGCTTATGGTCTGGTCGCCGTCTCCAGTTTCGGCCTGCTGGTTTTCCGCCATCCGCTCGCCGACGTTTCGGCCAAGGCCGCCGCGCCCATTGGCGCCGTTTTTACCCTGCTGTCTCTTGTCACCGGATCGCTCTGGGGCAAACCAATGTGGGGCACCTATTGGGTGTGGGATGCGCGCCTGACGTCCATGCTGATCATGCTGTTTTTGTTCATCGGCCTGATTGCCCTGCGCTCCTCGCTCGAAGACGAAGCCACCGCCGGCAAGCTGACCGCCGTGCTTGCTCTGGTTGGCGTTGTGATCCTGCCGATCATTAAATTCTCGGTTGTCTGGTGGAGCACACTGCATCAGCCTGCCAGCATCATGAAGGCGGACGGACCGTCGGTTCATTCGTCAATCCTGATCCCGCTATTGGTCATGGCCGTCGGGTTCTCAATTTTGTTCTTTGCGCTGCATATGAAGGCCATGCGCAATGAAATCCTGCGCCGCCGGGTCAAGGCCCTGCGCATTGTCGAAGTGGAGCG
>JAJRRE010000380.1 GCA_024279745.1 Alphaproteobacteria bacterium | reverse complement strand
GGAATTCGGCACGTCCGATACCATGGCGCCCCGCCAGCCCCTCGGCGATTGTGAAAGGAAGCTGGAATACCGCCTCTTTCGCATAGTGCGCTCGTCGGTAGGTTTCAAATATCCTGGTCTTGTATGATCGTTGTCGGGGCGCGAATAAAAATTCAGAGCGCTCGTCGTTAAGGCGTAAATGCGCATGCGCCGCAAGAGCTTTGATTTGCCTGCGATATTTAACGGCGTCAAAGTACTGATCGGGACGCGCGGCAATGTAGTCTTTGATCAATGCGCGGGCACGGCGGTTATTAATGCGCTGGTCGACAAGCCGCATCAGCACCTTTAGCGCGCGTTGCGGCGGCATCAGACGCAGCGCTGCAAGCATCAAGGTCATCTCATGGCGTGCAAGATCGCGTGCAAGCCCCTTGCCATGCGCCAGCAGGTTTACAATGATCAAACCTTGATTGAAGTGGTTGATGCCAGCGGCCAGACAGCGTGCATAAAGAGAGCGGTAATTGCCGAGCAGGTACTCATGCAAAAAACCTAGCGTTAGCCCCTGGCTACGGGCGTTCTCATAAAATTCCTTTTGCCCTGTTGAGGATACGCAGGCGTTAATGAACAGAATTGCATCTTCCCGCGCCACCCGATCATAGGCGTTTTTTGTTGTCCCAGCCATAAGGTGTGTCCAAAGATGTATCCAGGAGTTCTGCCGCCATCATGGCGCTGCCCGGGGAAGAATGTGAGTGATAAACTAGCTTCGTGTTCAAGACGATATTCGGAAATCACGCGCAGTCCCGCGGGCAGCACGCCAGCTTATAGCGGCATCCAATTGTTGACAACAACTGCCTTGGCCATGACTGTTTCTGCGCCGCCGCTTGACCATCGAGCCGTTTGACCGTCGATATGGCTCATTTTGATCCCGCCTGCCGCCTTCACCTTTGTCCGAACCTGACGTAAGACTTGCCCGAAACGAGATATTCGCCAAGACTGTCGGCGAGGCTGTCCTCGCCGCGTAAGCCGGTAAGCGCAATTTTGATCTGTTCCTCACGTGAAAATCGGTTGCGGGTCTTGCGGCGAATGTCTTTTTACAGCGCGATCTGCGGCTACCTTGTGCCGTTCTGTTCTACCTCCCATCTTAGTCTCCTGATATTGGACCAATAAAGAAGAAGTTATAGATCGAGTTGGCTGAGCCCGGCATGATCGTCGGGCCGGCGCCCCTGCGGCCAAAAAAACTTGCGATCGACTTCGGCGATCGGCAGGTCATTGATGCTGGCGATGCGTTTGCGCATCAGGCCGTCCGTATCAAATTCCCAATTCTCATTTCCATAGGATCGAAACCACTGGCCATGATCGTCGTGCCATTCATAAGCGAAGCGCACAGCAATACGGTTGTCGTTAAATGCCCATAGCTCCTTGATTAGCCGGTAGCCCAGCTCGCGCAACCACTTCTCTTGCAGGAACTCAACGATCTCACCCCGGCCGTGCAAAAATTCAGAACGATTACGCCAAAGGCTGCCGGCCGAATAAGCCAGTGCAATCCTTTCCGGCTCTCGGCTATTCCAAGCGTCTTCCGCGAGGCGAACTTTTTGCGACGCGGTTTCAAATGTAAAGGGAGGTAGCGGAGGTCTTGATGTCATGACTGATCTCTAGCGGAGTGAATAATTGTTTATGATGAGCGGCAGGGGCGAGAGGCTTTCCCGCTCCGGCCGCCGATTGATTTGTGGAAGCATCAGCGCTGCGAGTTGGGCGCTTTGAGATGCCGCCCCAAAAAGTCCCGTATCTTGCCGGCGATCTTGCCACCATGGGTTTCGAGTGCGAAGTGACCAGTGTCGAACAGATGAATTTCAGCGTTCGGCAAATCACGCTTATAAGGAGCCGCGCCGCCAACAACGAAGATCTGATCATTCTTTCCCCACAAAACCAGCGTCGGGGGTTGATGCTTGCGGAAATAGGCCTGCCATTCACGGTAGCGCGGAATGTTGGTGCGGTAATCGTAGAACAGATCGAGTTGAATTTCCTGATTGCCGGGGCGGTCGAGGAATGCCTGATCGACCGTCCATGTATCGGGGCTGACAAGTGACGTGTCTGGAACACCGTCGGTATATTGCCACTTGGTGGCTTTGAGCGACGTCAACCAGCGGATTGCTTCGCGGTCGATTTTATTGCCGGATGCCCAATATTTTTGAATAGGTTTCCAGAATTTCTGGAGGCCTTCGTCATAGGCATTGCCGTTCTGCACAATCAGCGCGGTGATCCGATCTGGATGCTTTGCGGCGAGGCGGAACCCAACCGGCGCGCCATAATCCATGACGTAGAGCGCGTAGCTCTTCAGCCCGAGTTTCTCAGTTAGCCCCTCAACAATCGATGCATAGTTACCGAATGTGTAGCTGAACGCTTTCCGATCCGGCATGGCGCTATTGCCAAAGCCTGGATAGTCCGGCGCGATGACGCGGTATTTTCCGGCAAGCGCCGGGATCAGATTGCGATACATGTGCGATGACGTTGGAAAGCCGTGCAGCAACAAGATCGCCGGAGCGTCCTTGGGACCAGCTTCCCGGCAGAATACATCGACACCGTTAATAGATGCGCTTCTGTGGTGAACCTGAGTGACGGGCGCTGCTGCTGAGACAGTTCGTTCGCTCGAGATAGCGGGTCGATCGACCAGCGATATTGTTGCAACGATAGCGGAAAGAGCTGCGCTTGCGCCAAGAATTGATCTGCGTGTATTATTGAAGCCTGCCATTGTTCGTCTCCTGTGGGTTGCTCAGTGATGGACCTTGTTAGGGAAGAATTGTTGCAATCGCAGTGATGGTTTCTCCCGGTTTGCTGGCAAGCCTCACGGCGACGACCAATGCCAGCATGAAAAGTTTGGTTGAGTGAACGTTTAGCGGTGTGAAAAGTTGAGCCATGATGTCCTCCGGTTTGATCGCTGCTCCTCATTGGGCTAAGAACGGCGTTGCATTTTATTTGGCAACACTGCGCCACTTGGGGGGGGTGAAATTCGCTCGTTAAAGCGTTGATTGCAGTTGCCTCGTGGGCAATACTTAAAGGCACTGAGTATCCCGATAAATTCGGTTTTATACCTAGGTTAAATTACGTAGAAGGAGAGGGGGGGCACAGCGCTTTGCGCAAAAATCGGGCAAATGGCGGCTTAGTTCAAAAGGCCACGAATGGCATCGATCAGCCGCTCATCGGAAAATGGTTTTTCAAGAAAACAGGTTGCGCCAGACTGCCGGGCGCGTCGTTTAGTGACGCTGTCGAATTTTGCCGAAATAAGAATTATTGGGATGTCATGGCCCCTGTCATTGAGCCAGCTGATCAGCTCAAGACCACTCATGCCGGGCATATTCACGTCGATAATCAGGCAGTCGATTTTCCGGGCGGCAACGACGTTCTGCAATTCAAAGCCGGTTTCAAACGAAGCCGCGTCAAACCCCGATAACGACAACAGAAGCTTGAGCGAGTCGCGCACGGCCTCGTCATCATCTACAATCGCAATTCTATGGAGCTGGGAGTTAATGATTTGGTTTGCCGCTTTTCAGATAGTTGTTATGGATCTTGCTGCCAGTTTATCGCGGAGAAGCCGCAGGTCCTCAGTCTGAAACATAGCGTTTGTTTGCGGGAGTTTAATATTAGGTCTGATACGTATGTAGACCGTCGCCGCGGCTAACGGTGCTGCCGAGGGGGGGGCGCAACCATCCAGCCTAACTGCCGCAAGACTTCGTGTTGGTTGCTACTCATGTGGCGCCGGCTCACAATTTTGGGTGCGCCTTCGGCAAGAATTCACCTGCTCGCCTTTGGCAAGACTTTACTGGCTCGCCTCCGGCAAGTCTTTACTGGCTCGCCTCCGGCAAGACACCAGCCGTGATCGCCAGACGCACGAGATGTGCCAGGTTGCGGGCCCGCATTTTTTCCATTACGTGGGCGCGGTGAACCTCAACGGTGCGGCTGCTGATGCCAAGTTTGTGAGCGATGATCTTGTTAAGATTGCCAACGACCAGCTCATTCAGCACTTCGCGTTCGCGCGCCGTGAGCCGGCCAAGACCTTGTTCAATTTCGGCCACGAGGTTTACTTGTTCCCAGGTCCGCGCGCTTTTGTTCAAGGCACCACGTACGCAAGCGATCATCGGCGCATCATCAAACGGCTTTTCTATGAAATCAATAGCGCCAGCCTTCATCGCCTTGACGGCCATCGGTAGATCGCCATGCCCGGTGACAATAATGACGGGTAGAATGATTTTTCTGCTGCCAAGCTTTTCCTGGATTTTGAGACCATTCAGGCCGGGCATTCTAACGTCCAGAATCACACAGCCGCTCGGGGCCGAAGCATATGCGTTAACGGCGTCGAGAAACTTTTCTCCTGAACCGAATGTCCTGGTTTCGAAGTCTGCCGATGCCAACAAAACTGCAAGGCTGTCACGGACAGCCTCATCATCATCAACAATAAACACCGTTTGATTGTCAGCCATACAGAGCACCCTGAGCACCCTGAG
>JAJRRE010000379.1 GCA_024279745.1 Alphaproteobacteria bacterium | reverse complement strand
ATTTCGCTTAATCGCGGCAAAGACCTCGACGATGTCAATATCGTCGGCAGATGCTCGAGCATTGTGTCGCATAATCGTTTTGGGTCCGGATTAGGATTGGTGTTCTTTGTGTCATATTAAAACGCCTGGAAGTAACGATTTGCTTAAGCGTTTCAATAAAATACGTTTACTCAGTCTTTTTTAACCAAGCAGCGGTAAGACTGGCAGTACCTTAAAGCTTTATGCAAGGAAGCTGCTAATGTTGTTGCGTCATGTATCGCTCATTATCGGGGCGCTGGTTTTGTTGTCAGGCTGCGCGCAGGACTATGGATCGCGCGAACACCGTCTTTCACAATCTGTTAAGGATGCTGGCGCGCCTGCGCTGGAAGTACCGCTGCCTTTACCGCCACCAACCTTGGTGTCCTGGGGCGAGCCTGCTGTGCATCCCTTCATGCCCAAAGGACCGCGCGCGGTTGCTGATCGCGACGGTCCCTACCTTCTTGACACCGGCGATCGGCTTCGCATTTTTGTTTATGGTCAACCCAATCTGTCACGCATCTATCCAGTTGATCATTCTGGCAAAGTCACCATCCCGCTAATTGGCCGGGTGCTGGCGCGCGGCCGCACAACTGGCGGACTTGAAGCGCTCATCCGGCGCAAGCTGGGCGCCCAATATGTTAAAGATCCGCAGGTCAATGTGGATATGGCGCAAAACCGGCCGTTCTTTATACTCGGTGAGGTTCGCAATCCCGGGCAATATCCTTATGTCAGCGGCATTACCGTGCAGGCAGCTGTTGCCATTGCCGGTGGTTATTCCGAGCGCGCAAATGAGCGCAAAGTTGAGATCACGCGCCGCATCAATGGCTATGTGGAAAAAATGAAAGTTCCCGATGACTATGTGATCAAGCCCGGCGATACGGTCAAAATTCCCGAGCGGTTTTTATGATCACGGTGCATCTGGTTTTGCCCCGGCACGTTGCAGTTTACCGCCATCAAGGCCCGTGCGCTGGCGCAACTCGGCTCAACAATGCTAATGTAGAGGGTGCCGCCAAACCATGAGCCACCGCATATTGCATTGCCTGCGCGCCCCCGTTGGCGGATTGTTTCGCCATGTGCGCGATCTTACTGCGGCGCAAAAGCAGCGCGGGCATAAGCTTGGCGTTGTGTGTGATGCGTTGGCCAATGATCCGTTGAGTGCCCCGCGCCTTGAGGCAATGGCAGACGATCTTGCTTTGGGATTAACGCGTCTGCCAATGAACCGAGGCCCCAGCTTTGGCGATCTGCGAGTGGCCTCGCAACTCACCGAGCTGGCGGCCCGGAAAAACATCGACATCTTACATGGCCACGGCGCCAAGGGCGGTGCTTATGCGCGCCTGGCTGCCCGATCCCTGCGCCGCGCCGGCCATACTGTGACATGCATCTATACGCCCCATGGCGGCTCGCTCCATTACGCTCCATCGACGCTTAAAGGGCGCATTTATATGAGCTTGGAACGCTATCTGGCACGACACACCGATGCCATAGCCTTTGAAAGCGCTTATTCGCAGCGCGTTTACGCCGACCAGATCGGGCTGCCGTCTTGTCATAGTGCAGTTATTCCCAACGGAGTTCTACCGGAAGAATTCAATCCCGTTTCAACCAACCCGGATGCAAGCGATTTTGTTTTCATCGGCGAGTTGCGCCGTCTCAAAGGCGTCGACATATTGCTGCAAGCGCTTGGATGTTTGAACAAGGCACGCCCGCGCCCGCTCAGTGCTACCATCGTTGGCGCCGGCCCGGATGAACATGAATTCAAATCCCTATCCAAAACGCTTAATCTTGCAGCGGCGGTGACATTTACCGGCGCCCTGCCTGCCGCGCAAGCCTTCAAACTTGGCCGCGCTCTGGTCATGCCGTCGCGGGCGGAAAGCTTTCCTTACATAATACTGGAAGCGGCCGCAGCCGGTCTTCCGCTTATCGCCAGCAATGTGGGTGGCATTCCAGAAATTATAGCAAAGAGCGATACGCAGTTGCTGCCGCCTGGAGATGTCGGCGCCCTCACCAGAGCCCTTGCCGCATTCCTGGCAGATCCTGCTGCTGCATCAGCCCGAGCTCGACGGTTGCAGCACCATGTTGGCGCGACCTTCACTGTCGCCAAAATGGCAGACGGAATTGACGAGCTTTATCGCGCAGCAATGTAACTTCAGCGCCGCAGCGCTTGCCGGGTTTTCCGGCCCTTAAGGCCAAAGCTCGCCCTGTACTGTCTCAAATCAATACATTCCTTAACGCTGACAGGACCGAAATGCCGGGCCTGCACTAAAATATATGGTGCAGACAAGGCCGTCTTAGTGGGGGTTGCCTGAGATCTCGTTTAAATTAACAGGGCATTGACACTACGCCAAGAATGGCACGGGTCCTGCTTTGACAGACTTAACTTGATTAGACCAGCTAACGAAAGTTAAGATTTATGTCTCAAGCCTGCGCGCGCTCAAATGCCCCGGACAGTGCCAAATCGATCGATATAAAACTGCCGCGGCTAGCCGATCTTGGTTTCGACGCTAAAGCCAGCTTGATTTCACCGCGTGTTGTCAGCGGCATGGTCCGGTTGATCGAGTTTTTTGTCATTGCGATCCTGGGCTCGGACATCGCGTTAATTTATGTGCGTAATGCCGACTTACTGGCCAATTGGAATTACTTCTTCGCCATGTTCGCCACTGCCCTGATCGCGGTAGCAATTTTTCAGGTTTTGGGTCTTTACCGCATTCAGGCTTTTACCAATTATATGCGCAATCTACCGCGCCTTCTATTTGGATGGACGATTACATTTGCACTATTGATCGCAGCTGTATTTTTCTTCAAGGTTGGCCCGGAGCTGTCGCGCGGCTGGCTGATAATCTGGTATGTGCTGGGCGCCCTTATTCTATTGGCGACCCGGTTTACTACTGCCATTGTTACACGCAACTGGGCCCGGCAGGGACGTCTCAATCGCCGCGCCGTCATTTATGGCAGCGGCAAGGAATGTGAAAAGCTGCTGAACGCTCTGGAGCGCCAGCCGGAAAACGATATTCGCATCGTTGGCATTTTCGACGACCGGTGCGGCCATCGCACGAGCGGCGAAATCTGCGGCTATCCGGTTCTGGGCACATCGGAAAAATTGGTCGACTTCGTGCGCTGCAACCGTTTGGACCTTCTGATTATCTCAATCCCCGTGGTGGCCGAAACCCGCGTGGTTCAACTTTTAAAGCGCTTGTGGATCTTGCCCGTTGACATCCGCCTCGCCGCCCATTCAGCCAAACTGCGATTTCGTTCACGCGCTTATTCTTTTATCGGTTCGGTTCCCATGATCGATCTATATGACAAACCAATTGCCGATTGGGATACTGTTACAAAATGGACATTCGATAAGATCGTCGGCACGCTTGCCCTGATTGCCCTCAGCCCGGTTATGGCCCTGGTCGCGATTGCCATTAAGCTCGACAGCAAAGGCCCGGTTCTGTTCCGGCAGAAACGATACGGCTATAATAATGAGCTGGTGGAAGTGCTGAAATTTCGCTCGATGTATACAAGCATGTCCGACATCAATGCCGCCAAGCTGGTGACCAAAGACGACCCGCGCGTAACCCCCGTTGGCCGCTTCATCCGCAAAACTTCACTGGATGAGCTACCGCAGCTGTTCAACGTGCTGATGGGGAACTTATCGCTAGTGGGCCCGCGTCCCCACGCGCTGCAAGCTAAGGCCGCCGACAAACTATATAATGATGTCGTTGACGGCTATTTTGCCCGCCATAAGGTTAAACCCGGCATTACCGGCTGGGCGCAGATAAACGGCTGGCGCGGCGAGACCGACACGTCTGAGAAAATAGAAAAACGTGTCGAACACGATCTTTATTATATCGAAAACTGGTCGGTATTTCTCGACATCTACATACTATTTAAAACACCAATGTCCCTTTTAACGACCCAGAACGCATATTGACGGCCTATTTTAACCAATCCTTTCTCCTATATTTCAGGGAAAATTATATTGCCTGACGAGCGCGCCATAATACTGCATGGCCAAGCAGTGCCAGACCCCGCCATACACGGGGTCTGGCGCAGCCTGAGTGGCAGCGGGCAATTTCCGCCCGGCTTTAGCCCTCCCCGTTCCGCTATTCATAAACTTATTACATTTCTCATGTGGCTCACTTTGGTCTCCAGTGCCGTAGTGTTCACAGAGCCAGCACCGGTCGACGTCTTAATGGCGGGCATGATTGCTTTACTGCCACTTACCGGGCTTGTTCATATCACGCGCCCGCTGTTGGCATTCTTGTGCCTATGGCTGATTATAGCCATGGGATCTTATATTGCCGCGATGGGGTCTTTTGAACTGTCTGCTGCGACTGCCCATTCGTCGATTTCTTTATATCTCTATCTATGCGCTTTCATTGTTGCTGTCTTTGTCGCCAAACGACCGGGGGCGCACAGCCGCTTAATCTTGAACGGCTATTTATGGGCGGCACTGCTTGGTGCATCCACCGGATTGATCGGTTATTTCGATATCATCCCTGGTAGTCATGAATTATTCACCAAATATGGCCGCGCCGCCGGGACATTTAAAGACCCCAATGTGCTTGGCCCTTTCTTGATCCCGGCACTGCTTTATGGGATGCATTTAACGCTCAACAAACGTACACTTAGCGCCTTTGTCGCTCTGGCTGTTACTGGCGTATTGGCTTTGGCTCTTTTGCTAAGTTTTTCGCGCGGCGCCTGGGCGGCTGTTGTGCTTGCTTCATCGCTCTGGGCCTATTTGACTTTCGTAACCGCACGCACAATTTCCATGCGTCTCAAGCTTATACTGATCGCCAGCACTGCACTCCTGTTGGCGGCGGGACTTTTTCTTCTGGCGTTGCAATCTGATGCAGTCACCGACCTTTTTAACGAACGGGCCTCTCTCAACCAACCCTATGACACCGGCCCTGATGGTCGTTTTGGCGGACATGAAAAAGCTCTGGAGCAGATCATTTCCCATCCACTGGGGATTGGCGCCGCAACATTTTCCAAAACCGTTCACAACGAAAATGTTCATAACGTCTATCTTGCCATGTTCCTCAATGCCGGTTGGATCGGCGGGTTCGCCTATCTGTTGATAATAATATTGACCGTAATATATGGTCTTCGGCATGGCTTACGACCAACGCAAAACCAGCCGCTGTTCATTGTCGTATACGCCGCCTTCATCTCCAATGCGTTGCAAGGTCTGGTCATTGATACTGACCACTGGCGACATTTTTATCTATTGCTGGGCTTGGTGTGGGGCTTGATGTGCGTCGACCGCAGTTCGCCAAACCCCTTAACCAATGCCATTGGAGCGAACGGCGTTTGGGGCCGATGTGCCAACAATTCGCGCGCAGCTCAGGCGCGGCGGTCAGCGACCTTGAAACCCTGTGCCGCCCCGCGTGCAACCTTCTGTGTCCCCTTTGGAGCACAGCGCCGGAGTTGCACTACGGGCTCAATCTCGCGATCTCAACCGCCGCGCCGTCGCCGGCATTGCCTGAACTACCGTCTGGCCAAATATAAAGTATGTTGCAGATAGGGGGGGGGCTGTGCCGGCGATTTCAAAGACCACATGCGCGGTGCATGAATAGGGTGCGCACGCTCTGCCTGAGCTGCTAGCTCTGCCTGAGCTGCTAGCTCTGCCAGTTCCGCCAGTGCCAGCCCACCAACCCACCAACCCACCAGGCCTAAATCATTATTCGCAAATCGCTGCGCCGCAATCGATCGTAGCGGTGAACATAACCGCACATTGCCGTTCCCAGACCGAACATGATCGTTAACATCGACGTCCCACCATAGGAGACCAATGGTAGCGGAACGCCGACGACGGGAACCAGCCCGGTGACCATGGCGATATTAATCAAACTATATACGAAGACACCAATCCAGGCGCCGCCAATCAATAAACGCGAGAACTGATTGCGGCAGGATAAAGCCATATAAGCCAAAACAAGAAACAGAAGAGCATAAAGCGCCAACAACGAAATAGAACCGATGAATCCCATTTCCTCGGCAAACATGGTGAAGATAAAATCCGTGTGTTTTTCCGGCAGAAAGTCCAACTTACTTTGCGTCCCTTGCATAAACCCTTTGCCGTACAGCCCTCCTGAACCAAGTGCTATTTTCGACTGAGTAATATGATAGCCGGCCCCCAGGGGGTCGCGCTGAGGATCGAGAAAGGTCAAGATCCGCGATTGCTGATAGCTGTGTAAGTTTGCCCAGATTATAGGCCCGGCAGCGGCCACAGCAACTCCGGCGGCCGCGAAATACCATAAGCTGACACCAGCAAGAAACATCATCCCCAAACCAACTGAGGCCAAAATCGCCGCAGTTCCCAAATCCGGCTGCTTTAACACAAGTACTACAGGGACTGCGATAACAAGCAGCGGTACAAACACCCACAGCGGGCGAGAAATGCGGGCGTCGTCCATCCCCAGATAATAGCGTGCCAATGCCAGCACTAATGCGACCTTCATGATTTCGGAGGGTTGAAAGCTCAAGGCTCCAATCGCGATCCAACGCCGCGCGCCCATGATTTGTGTCCCCCCGAATAAAACCGCCAGCAGCAACGCCAAAGCCAGAAAGTACACCGGATAGGCCGCCGCCAACCAAAACCGCAGCGGTAGCATCGCAATGCCAATGATCAAGGCCAGACCAATGAGCGTACGAATGGCATGGCGTTCAGCCCAGGGTGCGAGCGATCCGTCGGCAACAGAATACAAGGCCACGACGCCGGTTGCCGACAAAGCGCAAATCGACAACAAGAGCAGCCAATTCAAACGCCAGATTTTCTCCGACAGCGGCTGCGGTAAAAAACGTTCAATCTTCATTTGTCGTATCTGCGCCATTGTTCAACTTTTAGAATTGTCACTGCCGGCGCCGTTGCTGCCGGTGCTGCCGGTGCCGGGCGCCAACGTGAAGGGTTTGATAGTTGGGGCAGCCAAAGGACCAGCGGAGATTTTGGCTGATGCCGGAGCCAGAATTGCGGGACGGGCGGCAGGGTCCGCTTCCAGCAAAAAGCCTGTAATATCTCGCATGAGCGGCGCTGCAACACTGCCGCCGCCGCCGCCATGTTCAACCACAACCGAAACGGCATAACGCGGCGCGTCCGCCGGAAAATAGCCGACAAATAATGCATGATCACGATATTTCCAAGCCAAACGCGCGCCCGAGCGACGGGACGACCGTCGGCTGACTTGCGAGGTGCCGGTTTTGCCGGCGATAAGCGCTTCACCAAGGGGCAGACGTGCGCGGCGACCGGTTCCCCCTGGCTCATTAACGGCCCCAATAAGACCACCGCGTACCGCCTGCAACCATTTTGGTGCAATGTCCAACGGCTGAAATTCGGCAACTGATGTCCCTTGCTCTGGACGTAACAACGTAGGCTGAACCCTACGGCCACTTGCCACCCGTGCAACCATCACGGCCATTTGCAACGGCGTCGCCAGCACATAACCCTGGCCGATTCCTGCCAGTATCGTCTCGCCGCCATACCAGCTTTTGTTAAAGCGGCCGAACTTCCATTCCGGATCGGGTATCAGGCCGCGGGCTTGTGCCGCAATGCCCATGTCATATGACTGCGCGAAGCCTAACCGTTTGGCCATGGCGCCAATCGCGCGAATACCAAGCCGGTTTGCCATGTCGTAAAAATATACATCACAAGATTCGCGCAACGCCCGGTGCAGGTCGACGGCGCCATGGCCGGCGCGCCGCCAACAGCGAAACTTATGCCCCGCCAGCGTATAGTGACCGGGACATTGCACTTTTTCATCAAGCTTAACCAACCCCGCTTCAAGCGCTGCCAGAGCAGTCACCAGCTTAAACGTCGAGCCAGGTGGATACTGCCCGGCGATGGCGCGGTTGATAAAAGGATCACCGCGGCGGCGGCGCAATTTGCGCCATTGAGGGGACGTTATTCCTTTGGCTATTTGTTGCGGGTCAAAACTGGGAACCGATGCCATAACCACGACTTCGCCGGTGACGACATCAATGACCACGGCGGCAGCGCGCTTCTCCGACGCCAAGCGCTGCATGACCCGCCGTTGCAACTGGGTGTCGATGGTCAACACGACATCGCGGCCCGCTTCAGGCTGGGTCTTATCCTGTTCACGAATGATCCGGCCATGCGCATCAACTTCCAGCCGTTTGCGACCACCCACCCCGCGCAACCGTTTTTCCATGGCTCGTTCCACGCCGCTTTTACCGACGCTCATCCCGGGCAAACGCAAAAGCGGATCGTCATCAAGCGCAAACCGCTGCACCGCCCCCACATAACCAACCACAAGCCCGACCGCGTCACCGTGAAAATACTGCCGCCGCCCTGCTTTTCGTGTCTGAATGCCGGGCAAGCGGGGCGCACGCAAATTAATCTGTGCAAATTGCTCCCAATTCAAATCGCGCGTTATCATCACCGGTAAATTTGGACTTTGCCGCAAAGCCCGCCTTATGATGCGATCTTGGGTCTGGCGGCTCAACGGTATGAGCATGGAAAGATCACGCAATACCCCCCCCATATCGGGAGCCAGGGAGCGTACCAGAACCGCTTGAAACTGGTCCGTGTTTGCCGCCAGAACAGTTCCGAAGCGATCTACGATTTGGCCGCGCAGGGGCGCCAGCATCTGAACGGTATTGCGATTTTGTTCCGACAGTTTGGCGTAGCTCGATTGGTCCAGGACCTGCAATTGATAGAGCCGGGCTGTAGCTGCGCCCAACCCCAGCACTTGCGCCGCTCCCAATAACACCGTGCGGCGCGAAAACTTACCGTGCTGTACTTCATCGCTTTCGTCTTGCACAAACATGATTATCATGCCCCGCGCTGCATTGAGCCGACAACGGGACGCCAGCGGGCAGCACCGCCAAGCCAAAACACACCGGCAAAAACCGGGTACAGCAACACGGCCAATGCACCCGTTTGCGCCAGGGGCCACCACGCAAGCGAGGCCGCCGAATAAATCGAGGAAACAGCCCAAAGAGAATGCACCGCAATGGCAATTATAAAACTAAACCCAAGCCAGCGCCCGAACCCTGACTGCAGGCTCTTAAAACTTTTGCAGATCAAAGCCGATCGATGGATGATCACGTAGATCAAGGCCCACAACCCCAGCGGCCCATAAGTTAATGCATCCAGGATCATCCCGCACACAAAGGCGATACCCACCGGCATGTGTTGCGACTGGTGTATTGTCCAGTAGTAAATGCCAATCATCGGCAGGAGCGGTAATAGTGATCCCAATTGGTGCCAGCCCCCCCATGGCAGTACTGCTACAAACGTTAACAGGGCGACGAATAGGGCAGGCACAATGGCCAAAACATAACGCATGGGACGCTCAATTTTTACTCGTTTACAGCTTAGTCACTTGGCTTGCCACGATACCCCAGCTGACCAAGCCTTTGCGGACCGCCGATTTCTATCGGTCAATTGGCAGGTGTATTAATTTTCATGTCTTTTGTGTTTTTCGTGTTCTTCTTGTTTTGCATATTGGTTTCATGGATCGGTAAACTGGCAGAAGAAATTGCTGCAAAACCAGAACGGTGAACGAGATTCGGCGACAAATAAAACAACACTGTCACAAAATCCAAATTGTCAAACCGGGCAGATAAATCAACATGAGCCTTACCGCCCCGCGTGGATACTTTGCCAATACGAAGCCCTTGAGGAAACAGGCCGCCAACACCCGATGTATAAACATCCTCGCCCTGCCGGGCACGCGTTCCATGCGGCAGATAGCCAAGGCGCGGCGCGGCGCTGTTATCGCCAAGCATCAAGGCCCGCTTGCCCTGCCCGCCAACCGAAACGGGTACGCGGCTATTGAGATCACTCAGCAGCAACAGCCGCGACGTTGACGGCCCCGCTTCGACAATACGGCCAATAAGACCCCCATTATTAAACACTGGAAATCCGCGCTGAACGCCATGCACAGTGCCTGCACGAACCAAGGCTGCGCGAGCAAACGGACCACTGGCATCACCAATGACGCGCGCTGTTATGAAATCCAATTCACGATCTTTCACCACGCGAACCATTTTGCCCAATCTAGCAAGCCGCCGCTGTAACATTTTGGCGCGCCACTGCTGGTCTAGCAGGATGCGGTTTTCACTTTTGAGACGTTGCAATTCTTCATTTAACTTGACATAGGTAGTGAGTTGTCTGCCGATGCGCCGCAGGTTGAGGATCGGCCCGTTGGCCTTGTTCAACACTGGTGCCGCCAATTCCACAATGTGCGTACGCAGCATGTGCACAATGACATGATCAAGCTTGCTCAGAACCAACAGCGCCAGTGAGATAAAGCACAGCACAAAAAACATGATGCCCGAGCTGTTTCGTCTATGCGCCCCATGAGCCTCGCCGCGCCGGGAAAATGTATCGTCGCGTAAAAAAGTCATTTGGACTGGAAAACACCGTGGCTAGTTCGGCAGACCTTGCAGTCGAACCGGCTGATAACAGAGGTCTGGGAATTTGTTGGACAGGATCGATTGCAGTCGGGCCCCAAAAGCGCCAGCACATCATCTTATGCAAATCCAAGACAAAGATCTCGGCAAGCTTGAAAGGTGCTCAAGATAGTTGGTTAATGGCGCGGCATCACCGTGGAGCAGTCGCCCCCCCCCGGTTTCAGGCAACTTTTTAAGGTTTGATCAACAGATGCTCGCGCTTGTTCATCTGCTGCATAATCGATGCCGTTCCGATAACCACGCAATGAGTTGGATTATCGGGAATTGTGAATTTCACGCCAACGCGCCGCTCCAGCTCCTGATCAAGCTTATCAAGCAGCGCCCCGCCGCCGGTTAAATGAATGCCGCGATCACAAATATCCGACGAGACATCGGGCGGTAGATCCTCCAAGGATCGTTGGACAAACTCAGCCATTTCTTCGATCGGATCCTGCAAGGCCTGCGCAATATCAGCCGGCCCCAGCACGACGCTCTTTGGCTGCCCCTGGCGCAGATCACGGCCGCGAATATGGATTTCCGCATTGCGCACACCGGGTGCAACCACAGCCGAGCCGGCTTGGATCTTTATGCGCTCGCCATTGCCTTCACCGATTAGTAATTGGTGGTTTCGGCGCACGAACCGAATGATCGCTTCGTCCATGGTATTCCCGGCCACGCGCAAGGATCGTGCCTGCACAACACCGCCCAGGGACAAGACCGCGATGTCGGTTGTGCCGCCGCCGATATCGACAACCATTGATCCGGCGGGCTCGTCGACCGGCAGACCGGCACCAAGCGAGGCAGCTACCGGTTCCTCGATCAGGTACACCTTGCGCGCACCGGCAGAAACGGCGGTTTCATAAACTGCGCGGCGCTCGACCGGTGTCGCTCCTGCGGGCACACAAATAAGAATGCGTGGGCGGCGAAATCCCATCATGGTCTTGGAGCGCTTGATAAACTGACGCAGCATTTCTTCCGTTGCAATGAAGTCGGCAATGACGCCGTCCCGCAACGGGCGAATGGTTTCGATCGATTCAGGCGTGCGCCCCAGCATCATCTTGGCTTTTTGGCCGACAGCCAGCACTTCGCGAACACCGCCGCGTGAGCGAATAGCCACGACCGAGGGTTCGTCAATGATGATACCGCGTCCCACCACATGCACAAGCGTATTGGCGGTCCCAAGATCAATTGCAATGTCGTCGGAAAAAACACCCGTTACGCCTAGTTGCATAAAAAGACCACCCCACATGATACATCGCGTGCCAACAAGCATAGTGATGCTGAACGGCAAATCAACCGTTACAAACCCCGCAAGACGCAATCAAGTCCTTAACAGATCGATAATCATAGGGTTTCAATTGGACACGTTTCTTCAACGGTACACCGCAAATGTTAACGTTGTACGACAGAT
>JAJRRE010000378.1 GCA_024279745.1 Alphaproteobacteria bacterium | reverse complement strand
GCGTGGTTCGCACAATACCGGAAAGTTAACTGAATTGGCGATGAAGCAGGCGTCATGGGCCGCATGATGCAGGGCCTGCGCTTTGGCGCTGTCTTGTCCGGCGGCCAAAGTAATCTGCGGATGCAAGGTGACCGATGTGAAGCGGATTTTGCCGTCATCGGTTTGTTGCATGATGCCGCTGGCGTTATCGCGGTAAGCAGTCACGATAATCTGCGCATCGGCGCATAAATGCAAATACCAAAGCATGTGACACGAAGACAAAGACGCCAGCAGAAGATCTTCAGGGTTGTAGCGGGCTGCATCGCCGCGAAACGCCGGATCTGCCGATCCCTCAAGCGCCGGTTTGCCGGGAATTGAAATCAAATGGTCACGGCCATAAGCGCTATAAGAACTTGTGCCATCGCCGCGGTTGCCGGTCCATTCCACACGAAGCGCGTAACTGTGTTTGCTGCTCATAATATCGCCCTTCAAGCGCTGCAAGTGCTGTAACTGTCGCCATAGCGGAACTGGGCGGGTAAAATGTGAGGCGATGGATTGTAACGCCGTGCGTTATAGGATTTGATCGCCAGAGGATTTGGGAGCGCTGTCCTGCGCCGGGCCAACATCCAGCACAAAGCGGATGATACGTCCGTGTTGATCCGTCACGTCTTGCGCCGTGATCAATAGATGGTGCGCCGAGCCGAGCGATGTATCAATGCGGGTCACTATATCGTTTAAGAACTCAACGTTGAGAATCTGAAACGAATTTTCGCTGCGGTCGGGCTCTTTAAGCCTGATTTGATCGCCAACCGACAGCACTGTTTGCAGCAGCAAGGGCTGTACGTTTTGCGCTGGTTGCATTTGTGGCCGGTTCAAATGATCTGCTTCAGCCGTCCATTGCGCCTGAATAATCGCCCCCGGTCCGGCCAGCACTCGACCAAAACTTTTACCAATCACTTTGTCGGGATTGTGCAGGGCAAAACCCACAAGGCCGGCGCAGAGGATACCGGCCCCGGCGAAGAAGGGGACAAAGCCGCGTTTTAATAGGCTGTTCAATGGCATTTTGGTCTCCCCAAAAGATCTAACCTGAAGACCTGATCCGGTCATTTGTGGTCTTTGAGCTCTACGCAATCAGCAATCCGCGCGGTTCATCGGCATATTCCGTGTCGTCTATCTACATATCCAACGGGTCGGCAGGATAACTACGCAATTTGCATAGCGTCGTTCAATGACAATCGCCATGCAAAGAACTGACGGCGCAATCGCCATGCAACGCACTGACGGCCTAACCGCAGAGTGGACTGCCACGTGAAGTGCAACAGAATATAGGCGCGGCGCGGCCACATTACGACCCTAAACCGACTGTTTTCATCTGTAATCGTCGGTTAACGTTCCCCAAAGAGCTATATTTGAGTTTTTTGCGCGATTTCAGGCGCGGGGTAAGGGCTATGACGTTTAGGTGACGGACCGAGCGGCAGACTGCCACGGAAATTGTAGCAAATAGCACAGCCAACAATGCCATCGCCAATTGTTGAGAGGCGAAAGTGCTCGGGGTTTTCAGTGCAACTAGCGCAATGTCGGCAGACCCGATAGCCTGGAGCACAGAAGCCTGGGTTGGAGAAGGTCTTGCTGCAACAACAATATTCGTCGATCTGAAGGTTGGCGCCGCTTGCCCCGTTCCAACGGCAGTTGTCTCGACAGCGCCTGAATGAATGCCAGCCGGTTCCACGCTTGGAAGCCGATATTCTGGTTGCGCAAGTCGGTGAGAGGCCGCCGCCGCTGAGAGGGGGCCGATTTGCACCGCCGATCCCGGTTGATCAAAATCCGCGACAAGTACAAATGTGGTGGCAGAAAAAATCACCAGCCCAATCAGGAAATCGCGCGATGTCGATAAAATCGATTTGCTCGATGCTATGCCGGTTGATTTCGAATAACTCATGTCACAATACCCCTTTTGCGAATGGCGGTGCTTGGCAATGATGCCGCCTCACCGCCGGCGCGTGCTCCTCATCAATCACCGAACCGAGTTGATCGGCGCTGATCCCTATGGCACAGGATCGCTCGGCAAAATGAGGATCGCTCGGCAAGATGAGAGCTGCGCCCACGCATGATTGTGCAAGCGCGCAATAACCGACCCAAACCACCATGTGAGGTATCATGCCATGAGACATGCGGCGGTGTTGAGCCTGCAATATGGCGCCTGTTAGCTTATGTTGTGGCGAATGGTCTGCTTTCGCGCCCCACAGAATCGCAATAGCGCATTCACCCAGCATATTGGTGCCGGCCGCGGCCCCTAACGAGTGAGGCAAAGGCCGGGTCATCGGGTGAAATTCGTGGAATTTTGACAGCTGCCAAGAAGTCTGCGGCTTGAGTGCCCGGTGTTTATTTGGAAAATTTACGTGCGCACTGCTTGCAGCACAAGACATTAGCAACAGCACCCGGTGCGGCTTGAAACAGTCGGAGGACCGACGCGGCGCGCGGATTACATGAGTTGCATCAAGATGTTGGCGGCGTTGGGGAGCACAAAGGGGAGCCGAAATTGAAGGCATTGTCGGCATTTCGGCGGCTGATTTGGTTAAAAACTATTTACCATGAAATAGCGCAAAGTGTCGCAGCGCCAAATTAGTATATTCGCATATTCGAATATCCAGTGTATAAGCTAAATCATCAACCGAGCGCACGAACCCCTTGAAAACGCATCGTCGGTCGACGTGAACCACAGTAACCAACAAGTACCCACAAGTAACCACACCCCTTAGGAGGAACTATCATGAACAAGATTTTCAAAACCACACTCGCAGCTACTGTCCTTGGCCTGACCGCTTTGGCAATGCCTACTAGCCAAGCAAACGCATTCTTCGGCTGGAACGACGGCAATGGCTTTGGTAACGGTTTCGGCAATGGCAATGGTAGCGGCAACATGGGTTTCTCCATGAACTTCTCCGGCAAAGCCAATGGCAACGCCCAGGGTAACGGTTATAATGGCTGGAATGGCGCTAACCGCGTTAACGGCGCTAACGGCTATGCTCCTGCTTACGGTTTCGGCGCTCCTGTATTTTACGGCCCAACCACAGCAGCACCTGCTCGTGCAGCTAACGGCTACGCGCCTTATCCTGTAGCTCCGTTCAACCCATATGCACGTCCTCAGGCACCTGCTCAGGTTGCTCCTCAGGCTAAAGTTCAGGCTCAGCCTACTAAATAATTAGCGGCGCCCTCTCCCCCCAAATTCGGAGGGCATCGTTGATCTGAAAAAGCGCAGTTGGCCGGATAGGGTTAACTGCGCTTTTTGTTGTCTGCAAATGGCGGCGAAAGGCGGCGGTAACAATCCAGCGCTGGGTTATTCAGCCCCTTCAATGACAATCATGTCGGTCGTGGCGCAAGATTGGCGAATTTTGCGCGCAGCTGCGTATTCTGGTGAATTATAACAGGCTAATGCCTGCTCATAGCTGTCAAATTCGACAACGACATTGCGAGCCCGGTTCTCACCCTCAACGCCTTCAAACCGTCCGCCGCGCACTAAAAAACGGGCACCGTATTTTTTATAGGCGATCGTACCAGCCTCGACATAGCCTTTGTATGTTTCGAGATCGTCGACACTGACGTGGCCGACCCAATATCCTTTTGCCATGGGAATTCCTTGATCCTTGCTTCGTTGCGTAATTTGCAACCGTTGATTGATGGTGGACGCGTGCGAAAATAGTCATGCGGGACCGGGTTTGTGTTCTTGCACATAAGCGATGCGGGACAATGAGTGATGTTGTCAAGCTGCACCGGGGACCGAATTTTGCGTCGAACCTGATCTTGGTTTGTTTGCAGGATCTGCCAGATCTTACGGGCCAGCGACTTGACCGACAGTGCGAGTTGGGGGACCATAATGATGGCGGTCCGGCAAATGATTCTCAAGGGGAAGGCGAAACGATGCGTGCGATTTTCATGGCGGCACTAATAATACTAATGGCGAGCAATATTCCTGCAAGCGCAAAGTCCTATAAGGTCTTTAAATCAGGGAATTGGTCGGGTTTCACATTATACTCAAATAGTGGAAAATTTACCGGGTGTTCGATTATAACGCGCTATGTCAGCGGCACTTTGGTCTCGATAACTGCCACGCCGTCCAATAAATGGTTTATTTCGCTCAAACGCAAAGGCGGTTATCCGCCCAATAAGAAATTTTCCACAAAGCTTTATGTTGATCGCACATTTTTGTATAGCGGACAGGCACGATCATCCAGCTCAGGCATTGTGCGTTTATTCGTTCCAGGGACCAAGCGCGTGATAAACGCGCTGCGCCAGGGACGGGTATTGCGGCTGCACACAGCCAACGGAAAATCAGGGTATAAATTATCCGGCACAAGGCGGGCAATTTCCAGCCTGATACGCTGTACCATCAAGAATAGCCGGTCTTCGCGCAACGTAACCGCGCGGCGCGCGCCCAACAATGGTGCATTTGGCGGTGCCTCATCGGATGCATTTTCCGGGGGAAGCAGCACCGGCCGTGCATCCTCGGCGTCAAGAGCAGCGCCAAGATCATCTGGCAGCGGCACGCGCAGGGTCAATGTTCCGCGCGAAAAGCTCTTGGTTTTTGTTTCCAATTTTCTGGCGAGGGCCGGGTTCACCGGGTTTCGTATTTTGCCGGCAAAATCCAACAGTAAGCGCAATGTGGTGTGGAAATTGGCTGACGGCTCTTTGGGGTCCCTTAAGGCCTATCATTCGTCGCGCGGGTTCTCATTGGACCGGCTGACCGGCGCGGTTATAGCGGCGGCGACCACGGCTTGCAAGGGAGACTTTGCCAGCGGCAAACGTAAAACCAGCCTGGCCAACGGGCTTGAAGTGCGCCGGTTATTCGCGTCATGCAATGATCAAAAAAGTCCCTATGAAGTGCAATATTCGCTGATCAAAATGAAAAATGGCGACCTTCTCAGAATGTCGCATTTTCGTTATGGCAAAGCGCGCGCCTCGATGGACCCGGCGCAAATGCAGCGCGCTGAATCGGCGTTGTTGCGAGTTGCTAAACAAGATCCAGGCGTGTTGCGGTGAAATAGATTGTGTGGATGGCGGGGGGCCATGGCTGTTTAGTTGGCCAATGGCGCTTCGTTGCCACGGCCGCCGCCACCGTCACTGCCACCGTCACTGCCATGGCCATAGATCCAACTCATGACTGATACTCGAATTACCAATCGGGCAGATCAGCAATAATGTGACTGGTATCACAATTGTCTGGAACAGGCCGGCTTATCAATTGAGCTGTCTGAACTCGTGCCGGTTAAAAACTGCCGGCCAATCAAAGCAATTGGAGCCAGGGAAAATGTCGATGACAACACTAAATGAAAAAACAATCAAACTATCTAAACTGAAATCTGCGTTGATGTTTTTGGGCAGTTTTGGGTTTGTTGCCGCCGGCATTACAATGGTGATCTTTGCGCAATCGATCTCCGATGCCTCGCAAGGCGCCGACGATCCGGTTTATATTCAAGCAATGGGGCTCGCCGCAGCTGCATTCTTTGGCTTGACCGGCTATGTCAGCGCAAAAATATTGTTCACTAACAAGCCCGGCCTGATCATGAATGCACAGGGGATTACAGATCAGTCGAGCGGTTTATCTGCAGGCTTTATCCCCTGGTCCGATATAACCCAGATTGGCGCCAACAAAGTAAAAGGGCAAAAATTTGCAACCATCTTTGTGGCCGATCCAATGATTTACATTGAGCGCGGCAGCCGGCTTGCGCAAGCCGCCAAGAATACAAATTTGAAGATCTCCGGTACGCCAATCAACATCAGTGCCAATACTTTGAAACTCTCGCATGACGAGCTGATGCAACTATTGCAGGAGTTCTTCGTGTCTTACGGGACTAAAGCGGCTGACCAGGATTAGGGCGGCGGGGCATTCAAGCCCATTGAGAATTCGGGCGAGCTGGATTTGCAGTAAAGGCGATGCAATGACAATCTTAACCTTCAGCTAACCACGATCCGTACTATCACATCGAATTTACCGCGAATTAATCGACCTAAATTACATTTCATGACCAGTCATGTGACGCGTTTGGGGCTGCTATGGCGTCAGTGCCGAAAAGAGTGACGGGTGTAATGGGAGTGCGATTGTGTCGGATCTGTTGAAACGGTTTTATAAATGCGAGGCTGGTGCGACAGCTATCGAATATAGTCTGATTGCGGCGCTTATCGCGATTGGCCTGATCACTGTGGTGGCGGCCGCGGGGACCGAAGTCGCTGGCGTTTTCGAAAGCTATACGACAGATTTGTCGGATGCCAGAGGTGGTGGCTGAGATTTCGATGCTGCGGCTAATTCAGTTTTAGTTGCCAACTCCAGTGGCCGAGACGAGGGACGCCGGCCGCTGGGACCAGCCAGCATTCGGCATATTTTGCGGTTTTTGAAAGTGCCAATTGATCAGCGCGTTGGACCGCCTTGCCTGCAAGGCGAGGGTCGCGCCGCTGTTGCTCGTAATACTCCATACTCACCAAGCAAATTCCTGTCTTGAATTTACACCTTCAGGGGCGTAGGTAGGGGCCTTGTTGCCACGGTCCGGCATGTTAGCTCATGTCGTGTCAACTCTTGTCATGCCAATTCTTGCCAAGTATGGCCAGGCCGCAAACCGCCAGATCTGCTTTCATTGCAAATCTAAAATTTACCACCCCGCCAGGAGGTCTTGGGTCCCATGGGTTTTTTCGCCGATTCGCTGTCTCGCATGCAGCCATCCGCAACCATTGCCGTCGCCAGTAAAGCTCGTGAGCTGAAGGCTGCCGGCCGCGACGTCGTTTCACTATCCGCCGGTGAGCCGGATTTTGATACACCGCAGAACATCAAAGATGCTGCGATCAAGGCCATTCAAGCGGGCAAAACAAAATATACCGATGTCGACGGCATTCCTGAGTTGAAAGCGGCGATCATTGCAAAGTTCAGCCGTGACAATGAGCTGAACTATGAACCGGCGCAGATTTCCGTGGGCACCGGCGGCAAGCAGGTTTTGTATAATGCGCTGCTGTGCACGATTAACCTTGGCGATGAAGTTGTGATCCCGGCGCCGTGCTGGGTGTCCTATGCTGATATCGTGCAATTGGCTGGCGGCACACCTGTGTGCATTGAGACCAAGCCCGAAGACGGTTACCGGCTACAGCCTGACCAGCTCGACGCGGCGATCACCGACAAGACCAAATGGTTTTTGTTTAACGCACCGTCCAATCCGGCGGGTGCAGCCTATAACCGTGCGCAGCTCAAAGCGTTGACCGATGTGCTGGTGAAACATAGCCATGTCTGGGTGCTCACCGACGACATATACGAGCATCTTTTATATGACGGACATGAGTTTTGTACGCCGGCCCAAGTTGAGCCTCGCCTGTTTGATCGCACGCTGACCTTGAACGGCTTGTCGAAAGCCTATTGCATGACCGGTTGGCGGCTTGGCTATGCGGGCGGCCCGAAAGAGTTGATCGCCGCCATGCGCAAATTGCAATCGCAGTCCACATCCAACCCCAGTTCCATCACCCAATGGGCGGCGGTGGAAGCGCTCACCGGGCCACAGGATTTCATTGCCGAGCACAATAAGGAATTCGTCAAGCGCCGCGATTTGGTTGTCTCGATGCTCAATCAGGCGAGCGGGATTAAATGCCCGACGCCTGAAGGCGCGTTCTATGTCTATCCGTCCTGCGCCGGGACGATCGGCAAAACATCGGCTGGCGGTGTGAAGATCACATCTGATGAAGTGTTTGCAACGACCTTGCTGGAAGAAGAGGGCGTGGCTGTTGTGCATGGCGCCGCTTTTGCCATGAGCCCGTTCTTCCGCATTTCTTATGCAACCTCATCCGACGTCCTGGAAGATGCCTGCCAGCGCATTCAGCGCTTTTGCGCCAACCTGAAAGACTAGGCGCGGCGAGGCGGCCGGCCGCTGCAACGCTCCGCCGGCTGATCTGAAGACTATTTAGCACCACCAACGGGCCTGGCATTCTAGTGCCGGGCCCGTCTGGCATTTTGGCACCCGTTTTGTTGCCATATCGGGCTGATCACATTTATTTTGGAAAGAGTGAGCAAAATAGTTGTTTGTGCTATAATAATGTTTCGAGAAGAATGCGACGTGAGTGGGAAATCTGTTGGTTTGGAAAGGTTAGGAGAAAAAAATGCAGTATTTTAAGAACACAGGCGCCGCGATTAGGGTTGTTATTTTTAGTTCAGTATTGAGTTTTGGCGTCATCACAATGATGGGCGCAATGATGGTCGCCGCTACGGGCCCAGCACTCGCCGGTGCGGGACCTGAGGGCATTATTAAGCAGCGCAAAGCTTTGATGAAGGACGTTGTTTTGAAGGGCCTGAAAGCCATGAAGCAGATGGTCAAGGACGACTTCATCGACGCCGAAGAAGCGGCGAAACATATGGCCAAGATTGCTGAAGTTGCCGATGGTTTCGCCAAAAGATTTCCAAAAGGTACGGAAAGCGGATTTAAGACGACAGCCGGGCCAAAAATCTGGGTGGACGGTCTCGACTTTGAAGCGAAATTTACAAGATTTGCAGTCGATGCGCGCGCCGCGAGTATAGCCGCGACGCAAGGTGATGGTGCGTTCAAGGCGGCCTTCCTCAAGGTAGCTAAAAACTGTAAAGGGTGCCACGAGACGTACCGGATCAAAAAGAAATAAGATTGCCGGTTCGGCGTAAATGAAATAAGGCGGATGGCAAAGGCTGTCCGCTTTTTTGTTAATGGTATGTGAGCATCGTGCCGGGCACATCTTGATAGTGGGATCTCGTGGTGAAAGATGACGCAATAAGTGGCTTGTCTTTGCCGCGAAATGACACTGTCATCAAACTGCCTGATGGGCGCCTCTTAGGATATCGCCGGTTTGGGGCTGATCGCGGACCGGTGGTGATAGCGCTGCATGGCACGCCCGGCTCGCGCCTCAAATTCAGCGCTCTGGACGTCGATGCACAGCGCCTTGGCCTGCAGGTGATTGCGCCTGATCGTTGGGGCTATGGATTGACTACGGCGCCCGTGCAGCCGTCGCTGGGTTCGTTTGCACATGATATGGCGCTGTTGAGCGACGCTTTAAATATAGACCGCTTCGGTATTGTCGGCGTCTCAGGCGGCGGTCCTTATGCGGCGGCGGTGGCTGCTAAGTTAGGTGCGCGGGTTGCGGCGTTGGCGCTGGTCTCTCCGGTCGGGCAAATAATTTGTCCTGCTGGGCCGCCGATCATGAGCCGGTTTCACGGTTTTTGCTTTCGCGCCTTGCCACGGCTACCGTTTTTAACCGGCGCCGTTTTTCATCTGTTCCGTTCAGGCTTGCGCTACAATCCCAAGCTTGCCATGCAGATGGCGATGGCTCGCGCGGCGCCCGCCGACAAGATCATAATGAACTGTGATGAAGTACGCACGCGCCTGACCAAGACATTTATTGAAGGCCTTCGTCCTGGTGTCAGCGGGCCGATTATTGATCTGGAACTGTTTGGCCGCGCCTGGGATTGTTCATTGCAAGACATAAGCGCCAGCAGCAAAGTATGGATCGGCGCGCAAGATAGCAATGTTCCGATCAGCGCCGCGCGCGCGTTAAGTCAGTCCATTGATGGCTGTGAGCTAACCGAACTGGCCGATGAGGGACATCTGTGGGTCGCACAAAACTATGATGTGATTTTGCATTGGTTCAAGGATGTCATGACGCCGGATGATTAATCCGGGCGCGGCGGTATTCTCGTCACGCGTCATGGCGCCGGAATTCTAGAGCATTTTTTCCAAAACAAAAGCGCTGGGCGATCATTCGAAAATGACGGTCCAGCGCTCTTGCAACGCTTCACGGGGGAAAACTTTTAAATGCTCACGCTGGTGCGCTCCAGCCCAAAAAGGCGGTTACATTTTTGCGCAGGTCAACGGCAGTGGTTTTGAGCGAGCGAAATGCGACTGCACGCGGGGAAACGGCGCTAAGGTTTTGTTGCACGTCAGCGCTTTGCCAGGGGCTCACATCAGGAACGGCGCGGAGTGGGGAGCTGGTCAGGAGTTCGTCGCTGGTGCCCATGGCGAAGCCAGCGGCGCGCGCTGCAGTTGATAATTTCTCGATACCCATCGTCCCGAACCCCTATACGCTTTACTATAAATCTTACTTCGAGCCGTTTGTGCCCATAATGCAACAGCCTAGCATCATTATGTTTAATTGAAGTCAATTTGACAGACGCAGTCAAGACATATTTCGCAATATTATTTGAACTTTAGCAGGGGCATGACTGTGTTTTGCATTAGTGCTGTATCGGCAACATTGTAATACCGGCGTTTGACTTGATTGGTTTTGCACAACCGTTTCCTTGTACTCAAAAGACACTTAACGGGTTGGCCAGAATAATTAGCTAGCCAATAATGTGCAATCGCCCCCCCTGGTGGTGGCCATCGCCTTTAAGTTTATGAGGGTGGGCGAGGGCCGACTTTGCTGCCTGAGGGGAGTGGATATTGTGCTGCGAAACTCCTATCGCAACTCTGGCAACGTTCAGTCTCAGTGATGGGCTTAGTGATGGGGCCCCAACGGCGGGCCATGCGAAGGACCCAGCATTGAACCGGGCGATGAGGCCGGCGGCGCGCTTGAAAATATTCCTACCCGCAACCCTTGCGCAATTGCCGATGACAGGTCACGATGGATTTGACGCGCCCTCCTTGCTCAGGCGCGGGCGCGCATTGCGTCCACACGCCTGGGCTTGAAGGAGGACTATAATGGTGCATACCAACGCTCCATCGGACCGATCTGCACGCTGCATTGCGTTAGTAGGTCCCTATCTCAGCGGTAAAACAACGCTCCTGGAAGCTTTGCTGGCACGAACCGGCGCTATCTCCAGGCAAGGCAAGCTTAGCGAAGGCAATACGGTTGGTGATGCCAGCACTGAGGCGCGCGCGCACGGTATGAGCGTTGAATTAAACAGCGCCGATGTTGAGTTTCTAGGCGATAAATTCACCTTCATCGACTGTCCCGGCTCGATCGAGTTTCAACATGAATCTGCTGCCGTCCTCAGTGCTTGCGATGCGGTCGTTGTGGTGTGTGAGCCCGACGCCAAACGCATGCCGGCCTTACAATTAATCTTGAAGCGGCTTGATGATCTTAATCTACCGCGCTTTTTATTCCTCAATAAAATTGATAGATTCGATGCGCCGGTGCGCTCGTTATTGCCGATGCTGCAACCGGCCAGTTCAAAGCCTTTGGTGCTGCGCCAAATTCCAATCTGGGATGAGGGTATCGCTACCGGCTTTGTCGATCTGGCTTTGGAGCGCGCCTTTGTCTACCGCGAACACGCTGCCTCAAAGATGGTCGACCTTCCCAGCGAGCTGCATGAGCGCGAAGTCGACGCCCGCTTTTCCATGCTCGAACATTTGGCCGATTATGACGACGAGTTAATGGAACAATTATTGTCGGACATGGAGCCGCCGCGCGACAAAGTCTTCGACGATCTTTCAAATGAATTACGCGCAGGACAGATCTGCCCGGTGCTGCTGGGCAGCGCGGAAAACGGTAACGGTATTTTGCGGCTGTTGAAGGCGCTGCGCCATGAGGCTCCGTTTGTTGAACGCACGGCTAAGCGGCTCAAGCTGGAAAATGCCAAATCGGCCGCTGTGATCTTGAAAACCATGCACACAGCCCATGCGGGCAAATTGTCCTTGACGCGCGTGTTAACAGGCTCGCTGAGCGATAATGAAACGGTACGCGGGGCGCTGAAAGATGAGCGTATTTCGGGTTTATTTGCCATGAGCGGGCAGGACGCGAAAAAATGCAGCAGCGCCAAGGCGGGCGACACAGTAGCACTTGGGCGGCTCGACACCATGTATAGCGGCGAGACGATAACCACTGGAAAAGGCGGCATTGTACAGGTGCCGATCCCGCCGCCGCCGCAGCCTGTATATTGCCGCACGATTTCAGTTGCCGAGCGCAAGGACGATGTGAAACTGACGACCGCACTGGCCAAACTTATCGAAGAAGATCCCTCGCTCGCTTTGGTGCAGGATCAAGGTACCAGTGAAATGGTTTTGTGGGGGCAGGGCGAGATGCATTTGCGCGTCTCGCTTGAAAAGCTGGCGCGCAAATATAGCGTCAACGCGCAGGCGGGAAGTCGGCAGGTTCCTTATAAGGAAACCATTCGTGGGTCGATCGAGCTGCGCGGACGGCACAAAAAACAATCGGGTGGACATGGCCAATTCGGCGATGTGGTTTTGAATATCAAACCACTGCCGCGCGGCGACGGGTTTAAATTCTCCGATACCATAACCGGCGGCGTTGTGCCCAAACAGTTCATCCCCTCGGTGGCTCACGGCGTCGAAGATTTTCTCACCAGCGGGCCGCTTGGCTTTCCGGTTGTCGATCTGGAAGTGACGCTGACCGATGGTTCTTATCACACGGTGGATTCGTCCGACATGGCCTTTCGTTTGGCCGGACGCCTGGCCATGAGTGAAGGCCTGCAACAATGCAAGCCGGTTCTGCTAGAGCCGGTCATGGCGGTTGAAGTCGCGGTACCTTGTGACGCCACGGCCAAGGTCAACGGCATTATCGCGCAGCGCCGCGGGCAAATTCTGGGCTTTGATGCGCGCGACGGTTGGCCCGGCTGGGATGTTGTTGAGGCGCATATCCCTGAAGCAGAAATCCAGGATCTGATTGTCGAGTTACGCTCTGTCACAGCCGGCGTCGGCACCTATACAACCAGGTTCGATCATCTATCGGAGATCAGCGGCAAACTGGCCGAGCAAGCCTTGCAGGTGCGAGAAGCCGCGCAATAAATTGAAGGAATTTATTGCGTTTATATCTCTCACGGCGCGCACCACTCCCTGCGGTCGCTGCGCCTGCGAGGGCGCGCCGAACTGTCGGCGGCGGCCTTTGGCCGCTGGGCGTATGAAGCGCCGCATCTTGCCCAAATGGTGAGAGCCGGGCAGGGGCCGATGGGGCGGAGCTGTGATAGAGCGGCGGTTGTTTCTGGCTGGCACCACGGCGAACAATGTTCGCCCGCCGGGTCGTGTTGGAAACGCGCATGGATAATGTTTGGCGCGCCGTCGCAGACCCGAGCTTTGCTCGGAATAGCCGCGAGACAGAAAAACAACGCGCACTCTATCTGCCTCACGGGCGAAGTGGCCCTCCGGCGGGGCGCGACACGGGTCGCGGGGCTGCGCTTGCAGCCCGGTCGCAGTCGCGACGCATTGTGCTTCAGTAGCCAGACTGCGGCTGGAGCCGAGGGGACGGAGCTGTGGGAGTTTCGCGATTGTTTCTGGCAGGCACCACGGCGAACAATGTTTGCCCGGGCCTTTGGCCCGCCCCGCGGAGGGCCCGCTTGGGCGTACCCCCTTGAGATATCCGCTTGCTCGGCTGCAAACCAAGCGGTGAACGCCCGTGAGCGAAGACAGCCAACTCGCTCCACCCCCTCCCTTCTCAGGACCCCCCCCGGCGAACAATGTTCGCCCGGCGCTTAGCGCCGCGCCGCCGCAGGTGCCCGTGCCTTTTGGCACGGATCAGCACCGTGAGGCAGAAAAATTTCGCCGGTGCAAGAAACGGGCGACGGACACGCGCGACAGAGGTTTTTGCGGATGCGTACAGCGTTGGAAATTAGCGGTCATGGCCTTGGTTCGTTGCGTCATAAGCTCTGTGCCGGTTAGACCGCGCGGCGACAAATGCGGGCCGACGAGACCTTTCAGCCGCTCCAGATCGCGCTCAACAATGCCCAGGCTTTGCAAATGCGCCAGAGTGTTCAGCAGGTAATCAAGGTTGACACCAGACAGACCCGACGCGCCTTGAATGATGCGGGCCTGGACGCTAAGCGGCAGAACGCCGGTATATTGCGGATGGGCGCGCTCGACGCCGTAACTGAGCGCTTTGACCCGCCGGCCCGATCCGTCTTTTAGCGTGATCAGGCGCTGCACTTCGACATAAATGCCGGTGACTTGTTCGCGCGCGCGCAAATAGGCGATCACGCTCGGTGCCAAATCAGCCCGCACCCGAAACGCGGCGCCATGGCAAACTCCGCCGCGATCCAGCCCGAGCACCAGACCGGGGCGTGTGGGCGTGCCGCGATGGTGAAACGAATAGACACAGAACCGGCGATGCATACCTTGCAGGACGGCTTCAGAGCGCTCAACAAACTCAAAGTCCGGTCGCCACATCAGTGAGCCATAGCCAAACACCCATAGATCATTTGCATCATCTTGCCCGGGTCCTTTGTTGTGCCCGGTTAAATCGCAAACCGTTTTGCTCCGATCGTCCATCACGCCCCAGTTAGATCGTTATTGCCGCCGCTTTCATCGCCGCCGTCATTACCGTCATCGTCACTCATGTCTGTGTCTGGGCTGTTGCCGGCATCCGGTTGCGCGACCGCATGGCGCCCGAAATCGGGAGCGGCGGTATCTTGATGGGCATCGATAATCCCGCGGCGGATTTCGCGCGTACGGGTGAAAAAGCTTTGCAGCATGTCGCCGTCGTCGTTTTCTATCGCGGTTTGCAACTTCGCCAGATCTTTGTTGAAATGCTGCAGCATTTCCAGAACGGCCGACTTGTTGTTCAAGAACACATCGCGCCACATGATCGGATCGGACGCGGCGATGCGGGTGAAATCGCGAAAGCCGCCAGCGGAAAACTTGATCACTTCGCGCTTGCGCACGTATTCAAGATCCGCCGCCGTGCCAACGATGTTATAGGCGATCAAATGCGGCAGATGCGACGTGATGGCGAGCACCAGATCGTGATGATCGGGCGCCATGATTTCAACCATCGAGCCGCAGCCACGCCAATAGGATTGCAGTTTTTCCAGCGCATCGGGGTTTGTATTCTCCGGCGGCGTTAAAATGCACCAGCGATTATCGAATAATTCGGTGAAGCCCGCTTCGGGGCCAGACGTTTCGGCGCCGGCAATTGGGTGACCGGGAATGAAATGAGCGTGGTCTGGCACATGCGGAGCCATGTCGCGAATGACCGACATTTTAGTCGAGCCGACATCGGTGATAATGGCGCCGGGGGAAATCACATCGGAAATCTGGCGCATCAGCGGGCCGCAAACGGAAACCGGCACACACAAAATGATAAGATCCGCCCCCGCCGCCGCATCGCGCGCCTCGTGATAGCCCTCATCGACCAAACCCAGTCCAACGGCGGTGGCGATGGTTTCTTGTGTGCGCGCCGAACCAGTAATGATGCGCGCCAGTCCGCGCCGCCGCATGGCCAGACAGAGCGATGAGCCGATCAGGCCCAGGCCGATTAGCGCGACCCGCTCAAATAACGGCGCTCCGCTACCCTCGGGTTTATTCTCATCCTTGGCAGTGCCGGGACGAGCGGGGGAGCTGTTGTCTGTGCCCATATCTATCTCCCGTCCGCGCTATGGTTTGAACCGCTCGTGAACTGTTGCAAGGCCTTAATCACGGCCCGATTTTCATTTTCGGTGCCGACGGTAATGCGCAAGGCATTCGGCAAACCATAGCCTGTAACCCGTCTGACAATAATTGCTTGCGAGAGCAGGAATTGGTCGGCGGCCGCTGCGTCGCGGCCCGGCTCATTTGGAAAATGCACCAGCAGAAAATTGCCAACACTTGGTGTCACTTCCAGCCCCAGCTTGCCGAGCTCAGCGCTTAGCCAATCGCACCAATGGTCATTGAAGGCAACGGCTTTGTCGAGGAACTCTACGTCTTCAATCGCCGCCGTCGCCGCCGC
>JAJRRE010000377.1 GCA_024279745.1 Alphaproteobacteria bacterium | reverse complement strand
GTGATCGGTGTCGGCGGCGTCTTGGGCTTTAACGAAAAGTCCGTCGGTGTGCCGTTCCATCAGGTTCAGATTGGCGACGTGCTGGGCGGTAGCCGCATTGTTGTGATCAACACCACGGCCGATGAGCTGAAAGCGGCGCCTCCCTACTCGATTAAAGATCCAACAAAAACCGACCGGCTGAAGAAGCTGGCCAAGGACTGGGGATCAAAAGCCAAGGTTCGCGCTATGGAATTGTCCAAGAAGGCAGCTGAAAAAGCCCGCGAAATGAAAGAAATGGCAGCAGAAAAAGCCATGGAAATGAAAGACAAGGCCAATGATGCCTTGAACAAGAAGCAGACCGAATAGCTCACATTGTGAGCCAATGACGCTTTGCCGGTGGCCGTCTCCTGTTAAAAGAGGCGGCCATTGGCTTTTCACGGATGCTTGTTTTGAATTTTTAGTTTTGAGCACAAGCCGCCAGAGCGCTCGCGATATCAGCTTTGATCGGCAGTAGAAACCGCCGCGGCCCCAATATCCCCTGCCATTGTTGATGGTCTTTCCAGCAGGGGGGCAAATCAGCTATAAGACTTCTGAAAAGTCCCATTCCTCTTTAACGCTTGTCAAAAGCGTCTTTGAAGTTCCTCATGGCCAAATCCAAAAAAACCTTTCGTCCCAAAGCGCGGCTGCCCAAGGGGATGCGCGATATCGATGCGGGCGAAATCCGTATCATGAATGATATGCTGGCCAAGGTGGCGCAGATTTACGATTCCTACGGCTTTGAGCCGCTGGAAACCCCGGCATTCGAATATACCGAAGCGCTGGGTAAATTTCTGCCCGATCAGGAGCGGCCGAATGCCGGTGTGTTTTCTTTTCAGGATGAGGACGAGCAATGGCTGTCCTTACGTTATGATCTGACGGCGCCGCTGGCACGTCATGTGGCCGAGCATTATGACCGTCTGGCCAAGCCGTTCCGACGTTATGCCTGGGGCCCGGTCTGGCGCAATGAAACACCGGGGCCGGGGCGCTTTAGGCAATTCACGCAATTTGATGCCGATACGGTCGGGACCAAAAGCGTCGCGGCAGACGCGGAACTTTGTATGCTCGCCGCTGACGTTATCGAGGCGCTGGGCATCGCGCGCGGCGATTATGTGATCAAGCTGAACAATAGAAAGATCTTCGACGGCGTATTAGATGCGGCTGGTTTGAGTGGTGATGATAAAGCGGCAACACGACTTACAGCGCTGCGTGCGATTGATAAATACGATCGACTTGGGAAAGATGGAGTTAAGCTTTTACTTGGCCCAGGGCGTAAAGATGCATCGGGTGATTTTACTCCTGGAGCTGGACTGCCGGACCCAAAAATAGATTTGTTGATGAAATATATTTACTCTGGTCAAGGTTTGCCGTTGAAAGATGTAACCGATGATCCAGCCGAGGTAGCCCGTTTGGGTAACCGAGTGATGAAATTTTCTGGTTTTGAGGATGAAGAAAACGGTAATGCATTTTTCGTTATCGACAACAACTTTACAATTACTAATCTTCGAAAGAAGTTTGGCAAAAACCATCTTGCATCTAGTGGTATTGATGAGTTGGAGATCATTTCCGACCTCGTTAAGGCTGCTGGTTATGACGAAGAACGCATCATTATCGACCCAACGGTTGTGCGCGGCCTTGAATATTATACCGGCCCCGTCTTTGAGGCGGAGCTGACATTTGAAGCCAAGGACGACAAGGGCCGGCCGGTGCGCTTTGGTTCTGTCGGCGGCGGCGGGCGTTATGACGGCCTGGTCGCACGCTTCAAAGGAATTGAAGTCCCTGCGACCGGCTTTTCGCTGGGCGTGTCGCGGCTGTTATCGGCGCTCATTCATTTGCAGCGCGTTGGCCAGACCAGGGCGCCGGGGCCTGTGGTCGTACTGGTGATGGATTTTGAAGATGTGCCGCGCTATCAGCGCCTCGCTCAGACCTTGCGCCAGGCCGGTATTCGCGCAGAAATGTATCTGGGGACGTCAGGCATGAAGGCGCAGATGAAATATGCCGATAAGCGTGGAAGCCCATGTGTGATCATTCAAGGCGAAGACGAGATCGGCAACGGCAACGTGCAGATCAAGGATCTGATCCAGGGCAGTGCTTTATCGAAAACCATTACGTCTTCGCAAGAGTGGCGGGCAGCTAATCCGGCGCAGATTGAAGTTGGCGAAGATGAGCTGGTGCGTGCGGTACGCAAAGTGCTGTCGCGTCATTTCGATTAGCCGACAACAGCATCGATCTATTTTTGGGATCGGTGGGATGGAAGGCAAAGGCCTGTGCCCGGTAAGCGGAACAGGCTCCATTGATTAAAGACAGACGGGCAAACTTGCAATGACCGCATTAACCGCGCGACGATTTGAGCGCTTGGAACGCCAAGCTCACAATGTGTTGGAGATATTCTCCACGCTTGGCTATGAGCATGTCGCACCGCCCAGCCTGCAGCCGGCGGATGTGTTTTTGGATGTGGTTGGCGAGAGCTTGCGCGGGCGCACCTATGTGTTCACCGATGCCGATGGCGAGGAGCTGTGTCTGCGCCCGGATCTGACGGTTCCTGTCTGCCTGCTGCATTTGGCCCGCCACCCGGCAGCGGATGTGCGCGCGCGCTATTCCTATAATGGCTCGGCCTTTCGGTTCCAGCCCGGCGGCGGCGATGCGGTTCACCCGCGCGAATTTCATCAAGCAGGCATTGAAAACTTTGGTACCGCGGATAAGGAACAGGCCGAGGCCGATATTGTATCCCATAGCATCCAATCATTGCGCAGTTGCGGGCTTGATGACTTTAAATTGCATATGGGGGATCTGGGGCTGTTTCGCGCGGTGCTTGCTTCGATTGCCATGCCAGAGCGCTGGCGGCAAAGGTTGCGGCAAAGTTTTTGGCGGCCAGACGCTTTTCACACCCAGTTGCAGCAATTGGCCTCTTCGCCGGCGGACGCGGCCAAGGGCCTGCCGGAAGATCTGATCGAAAAAATAGACCCTGATGATCTTGAGGGCACTGAACAATTGGTCGATCGTTATCTGGGCGAGCACGATTTAGAAATGATCGGCACGCGCACCTTGCGCGAAATTGCCAACAGTCTGGCCGCCGCTGCCAAAGACGCGCAAGCCGAGCCATTGTCGGCGGACGACGCGCAAACCATTCAAAGCTATGTCGGCATCAATGGTCAGGCGCGCGCCGTCACCGCCAGGCTTCGCGATCTGGAACGCCAACGCAATATCGATATTTCAGAAGCGGTTGACCGGTTTCAGCGCCGTCTCGATCTGCTTGGCGATGCCGGCGTTGATATAGGAAAATCAATGTTCTCAGCTGAGTTTGGCCGAGCTTTGGAATATTACACCGGCTTTGTATTCGAGATCGAATCGCCGCTGCTCGGCGAAGGCGTTCCCATTGTCGGCGGCGGGCGCTATGACGGCTTGTTGCGCGAAGTCGGCGCCCCATTCGATGTACCGGCGGTTGGCGCGGCGATTCATACCGAACGGCTACTGGATGCGGTGAGCATGGATGCGCCCGAGGAGGACACACCATGAGTGAGAAACTTATTTTTGCGATCCCCTCCAAAGGGCGCTTGATGGAGAAAAGCGTTGAGTTGCTCAAGGCCGCCGGATTGAATTTGCGCAAGGTTGGCCATGAGCGCGGCTATCGCGGCGAGATCGAAGGCTACGATAATATCGAAATAAGCTATATGTCGGCGTCGGAAATCTCGCAATTCTTGAAGAATGGCCGCGTGCATTTGGGCATTACCGGCGAGGACCTCATTCGCGAATCCATGTTCAATGTCGACGAGCGTGTGAAACTTCTTAAGCCTTTGGGCTTTGGTCATGCCGATGTGGTGATCGGTGTTCCCAGTTGCTGGCTTGATGTGCGCAAGATGGCGGATTTGGAACAGATTGCGCTGGTGTTTCGCAAGGTGCACGGGCGGCGGATGCGAGTTGCGACCAAATATATGAACCTCACACGCCGCTATTTTGCCGACCATGGCGTGACCAGCTATCGGATTGTCGAAAGTCTGGGCGCGACTGAAGGCACGGTTGCCGCGGGCACTGCCGAAATGATTGTCGATATCACCTCAACGGGCACAACCATCGCCGCTAATGGGCTCAAAGTGTTGGAGGGCGGCACAATCTTAAGGTCGCAGGCCAATCTCATCGCGTCGCGCAATGCGCAATGGACCCCGGCAGTACGCGAAGCGGAAAACGAGCTGATTGAAAAACTCGGCGCCTGAAACGCTTAGCGTTGGAGGCACGCAGTGCCTTAGGTACTAAGTGCCTGATGTGCGCAGTGCCTAAGGCACTTAGTACCTGATGCGCGCAGTGCCGGAGGTGATCAACAGCCAAACCGTTTCAAGTTGGGATAGCCTGGCGCCGTGCACTCTTGACCGCGAGGACGATGACATCACGATGAGCAAACAAAGCCCTGACAAAAGCGCCCCCACCAAAATAACATTGGCGGCCAGCCCGGTGATCAGCGCCGATGAAGCGGGAGCCCGCGCGCTTGACCCGCAAGACTGGGATGCGTTTCGCGTTAGCGCGCATAAAGCGCTCGACGACATGATTACCGATCTGGCGAGCGTTGGCGACAGGCCGGTTTGGCGTGAGGTGCCGCCGGATATTGCCGCGAAGTTCGAGGCGCCGCTACCGCGTGGCCCCCGCGATCTTCGCGATGTGATAGCAGATGTGTCGCGCGATATCGCGCCCTTCGTCACCGGCAATCGCCATCCGTTGTTCATGGGCTGGGTGCACGGCGCTGGTACGCCCACCGGCATGGTCGCCGAAATGCTCAGCGCCGGGCTTAACGCCAATTGCGGTGGGCGCAATCATGTCGGGCTTAACGTCGAACAGCAGATTACGACCTGGGCGGCGACGCTGTTCGACTATCCAGCAAAAGAGGCGTCGGGATTATTCGTCAACGGCACCTCCATGGCCAATTTTCTGGCGCTGCTGATTGCGCGGCAAAAGCTGGTCGGCGCGCGCATTCGCAAGGAAGGTTTGGCCTCGTGCGGTAGCGGCAGGCCTGATGCGGCATCTGCCCCAGGACCGCTGACGGTTTATACGTCCGCGCAGGCCCATGGCTGTATCGCCCAGGCGCTTGATCTGTCAGGGCTTGGCACCAATGCGCTGCGGGCGATTGGCGTTGATGAAAATGGGCGCATAAAAATTGCTGAGTTGCGCGCGGCGATCGAAGCAGACTTTGCGCGCGGCTGCCGGCCGATGATGCTTGTGGGCACTGCGGGCAGCGTTAATATCGGCGCCATCGATCCCTTGCATGAGCTGGCGGACATCGCGCATGAGTTTGGCTTATGGTTCCACATTGACGGCGCATTCGGTGCGATGGCGGCGTTGTCGGCGCGGCTAAAACCATTGCTGGCGGGGATAGAGCGCAGTCATTCCATCGCGTTTGATTTTCACAAATGGGCGCATGTGCCTTATGACGCGGGTTTTTTGCTGGTGCGCGACGGCGCCGCTCACCGGGCGACTTTTAGCGATGAAAACGCTTATTTGCAGCGCGCCCCGCGCGGGCTGGCCAAGGGCGAGGTTTGGCCGTGCGATCTGGGCCCCGATCTGTCACGCGGCTTTCGCGCACTCAAAACCTGGATGACGTTTCAAAACCTGGGCGCGGATGCCATAGCCGGAGCGATTGAAAATTGTTGCGCGGTGGCGCAATTGCTGGCGCAAAAGATCGAGCACAGCAATGCCTATGATCTGGCGGCGCCGATAGCCCTGAACATTGTCTGTTTCAGACTGCGCAGCGATGACAGTGGGCATAGTGGCGGTGATGCGAACCGAAAAATTGTCATGGATTTGCATGCGTCTGGAATAGCCGCGCCGTCGCTGACCACGTTGGATGGTGCGCCCGCCATTCGCTGTGCCATTGTCAATCACCGCACCGCACCTGAGCATATTGAGCTTTTCATGACTGAGCTGGAGCGGCTGGCGGCAGCTGATTGATCACACCGGCAAACCCTAACTTAACTCCGCCAGCAGGCATTTCAGGACGCCGTAATCATAGCGTCCGTCGAGCGCTGTATGGGCGGGGCCGAGCTTGCCGCTGTCCAATGTCTCGCATTCTTCAAACGCGCTCATGATGGCGGCGGTGTCGTCATCATCGAGGGATAAGACCTGTCCTGCTTCCAGCAAACCCGCTTCAATGGCTTCAGCAAAATGTCCATAGACCGTGCTGATCTCAAGACCGCGTGTTGTCGCAATGGCTTGCGCGTCTTGCGTTTGCAAATGCAGCGCCAGGGTTTGGTTGACGGTTGGCGATAGTTTGTTATCGAGCAGCGGGTCGGGTTTAAACCCGCCAATCACTTTCAGCAACGCTTTGCCATAGCGCTTGATCTTGGCGGCGCCCAGCCCGGTGATGTCCGGCAGATCGTCCAAAGTTTTCGGGTGCTTTTGCGCCAGCTCAACAAGCGTCTTGTCGTGGCAGATCACATAGGGCGGGACTTTGGCTTTCGTCGCCAGTTTGGTGCGCAGGGCTTTCAGCGCGTCATAGAGCGCGGCGTCCAGTGCGTTTAGCGGAATAGGCGTAGCGCCGGAAGATTTCCCGGAAGATTTATTAGAGCGGCCTTTGCGAGAGCGCGGCAGGGCCACCACCCGGCGCATCTGAAACGTTTCTTCGCCGCGCAGGAGAGGCCGCGCCCGTTCGGTCAATTGCAATGTGCCGTGGCCCTCATCATCGGGGGTTAAAAGTCCCGCTGAGACAAGCTGGCGAAACAGACCCTTCCATTCCGCCGCATTGAAATCCTTGCCAATGCCATAGGTCGAGATCTGGTCATGGCCATTGCGGCAGATGCGTTCATCCTCCTTGCCCAACAGCACATCGATGACATAGGTCACGCCGAACCCCTGGCCGGTGCGAAAGACGGTCGAGAGCGCTTTTTGCGCCTGCACCGTGCCGTCGATGGTTTCCGGCGGGGTTAAGCAGTTATCGCAATTTCCGCAAGGCGGCGCGCCGCTTTCGCTAAAATACGACAATAGCGCCTGGCGCCGACAGGTGACCATCTCGCACAGACCAATCAGCTTGTCCAGTTTGCCGCGCTGCACTTTCTTTTGCCGCTCATCGGCGTCTGATTGCGCAATCCACTGGCGCTGCATGACCACATCCTGCAACCCGAAAATCATCCACGCATCGGCAGGCTCGCCGTCGCGTCCCGCCCGGCCGGTTTCCTGGTAATACGCCTCAATGGATTTGGGCAGGCTGAGATGGGCGACAAAGCGCACGTCGGGTTTGTCGATGCCCATGCCGAACGCAATGGTCGCCACAACAATAATACCGTCCTCGCGCAAGAACCGTTCCTGCACATCGCGCCTTCGCTCTGGATCGAGCCCGGCATGATAGGCCAG
>JAJRRE010000376.1 GCA_024279745.1 Alphaproteobacteria bacterium | reverse complement strand
GAGGCGGGCTGTGTTGTGTCGCTCATTGGGTCGCCATTCTATTTGGAGTTCTGCAAGCTATTTAGGGTTGCGCAGGCGCGGATTAGCAAGAATCGCGGCGACATCGGCGAAAATTATCAGCATGACGTAAGTGCCGCAAAAGATCATGGCACAAGCCTGGACAAGCGGCAGATCGCGCGTCTGCACGCCGTCGATCATAAGCTTGGCAAGGCCCGGATAGGCAAAAATCGTCTCCACAATCACCACGCCGGAAACCAGATAAGCAAGGTTGAGTGCAATCACATTGACGATCGGGCCGATCGTGTTGAAGAAGGCATGACGCAGAATGATGCGCTTGCGCCGCACGCCTTTCAGGATGGCCATTTCGATATAGGCCGAGTTCATGACGTTGAGAATGCCGGCTCTGGTCATGCGGATCATTTGCGCGGCCACCACAATCACCAGCACGATTGTCGGCATGGCCAATTTGCGGATTAGTTCTAGCCCCGTATCGTCCTGCGCCACGCGCGCGACCGAGGGCAGCCAGCCCAGATTAACCGCAAAAATCAGGACCATGAAGGTGGCGATGAAAAATTCAGGCACTGAAATCAGTGTGAGCGTGCCGAAGGTCAAAGACTTGTCGATCCAGGTGCCGGGATACATGGCGGCGAGCAGCCCCAAACTAACCGAGATGGGAACGGAGATCACGGCGACAATGGCGGCCAGGAACATGGTGTTGTAAAGCCGGTCGGCGATCAGGCTGGAGATCGACGCGCCGCCAGCTTTTGAGATGCCCAGATCGCCGGTCAGCATGTCGCCAAGCCAGGCGAAATACTGGATGAATAATGGCTGGTCAAGTCCGCGTTCAGCCCGGTAAGCGGCAAGGGTTTCAGGAGTGGCCGATTGCCCTAGAACAATTTGCGCGACATCACCGGGCAGCGCCGCGGTCATAACAAAGACCAATACTGAAACCACCCAAAGGGTGACAAAACCGATTAAAATACGTTGGAAGACCATGCGTTGCATGAATTTGAACCTTCTGCATCGGCAATGTTGGTTCTGCCACTGCCGATGCTATTTGAGGTATTGCACTTAAGCTCTAGCTGCAAAAGCGCATGACCGCCGGCGACCCGAACACGGGGGCAAGCCGGCAATCACTTAAGGGTGCAAATTTATGCGTCGGCACGCCAGGCAAATTCAGGCCATTCATACCCGCCTAAAGCGCCAAGCGGCATCCGGCCAATGCCCTGAACCTTATCGGACTTGGCATCGAGATAGTTGCGATGCGCCGGGATAACCATGCCGGAACCGTTATGAATAAGCTTCTGCATTTCGCAGAACATTTCATGACGCTTCTTGGGTTCGGAAACTGCGCGACTTTCGACCAATAATTTGCCCAGACGCGGGTTTTTCCACAAGGTATCGTTCCAGGGCGCATCAGGTGCAAAGGCCAGCGTCATCATGACATTGGCGGTTGGGCGCATGTTCCAGGTCACCACATTAAGCGGTGTTTTCATCCAGACCGCTCCCCAATAGCCGTCATTGGGAACTTTCTTGATTTTCATATCAAGACCAATTTTCTTGGCTTCGCGCTGGGCCAGCAGGCAGATGTCGGTAATGCCCGGTGCCACTTCGGCAACGTTGAGCTCGACCGATGTCACACCGGATTTTTTCAGATGGAATTTGGCCTTGTCCAGATCATGTTCGCGAACCGGCAGCTCATTGCAATAATCAGCGCCATAAGCAACGTTGATCGGGTGGTCATTACCGACCGTGCCCTGGCCCTTCAGGATTGAACGAACAATCTTCTTGCGCCGCTGGATATATTGCAGAGCTTTCACAAAGTCGGGACTATTGCCCGGCGCGGTATGGGTCATGGCGCAAAGACCGAAATAAGCGCCCGATGGGACCGACCAAATGCCGACGCCGCTGGTGCTTTCGACCTTTTTAATGGCCTTGGGATCAAGTGCCTGCATCAGATCGACGTCGCCTGATAGAAGCGCGCTGAGGCGGGCAACCTTATCGGTGATGGCGAAGGATTCAATCTCATCGACATGAGCACCCTCACGCCAGTAATGCGCGTTTTTGACATGGATGGTGCGCACACCGGGTTTAAACTCTTTCAACGTGAACGGGCCTGTGCCGACCGGGTTCTGGAAATCGCTCGTGCCGGCCTTGAGGATTTTGAAATGCGGCGTTCCCAAAATCACTGGCAAATCGGCATTGGGGGATTTCATGATCGCCTTGACCGTATGGCTGTCGACCTTTTTCCATTCCTTGACATCGGCGACCAGAGGCTTGGCCTTGGACGTGGATTTCTCGCCATAGTGACGGTTCATCGTAAAGACGACGTCATCGGCAGTGAACGGGCTGCCGTCGTGGAATTTCACATTCTTGCGCAGTTTGAACGTCCAAACGGAGAAGTCTTTATTGGCGGAATATTCTTCGGCCAGTTCTGGCCGTGTGGTCAGGTCGTCATTGATCTGGCACAGGCTGTTGTACATGGAGCGGCCGCGCACATAGTCGATGGTAGAGGTGTTCAGCGCCGGATCGAGGGTGTCTGAGGGGCCGTGCAGATCGCTGGCGAATTTGAGTTTGCCGCCTTTTTTCGGGGTCGCGGCCAGAACGCTGGTCGCAGAAGAAACGATGGAACCGGCTGCCGCGATGGTGGCGCCGCTGGCAATCAGCCATCCCATGACCTCGCGGCGGGTCGCTCCACGCCGTAGTCCGGTCTCCAATATCGCGCGATCTGAGGTCGACAGAGCGTCCACCGTTGGTAATTTCTTCAATGAATCCGTCATTTTGTTCTCCCTTTGACAGTTTTTTATCGCACAATGTTGCGTTGTTAGCCCGAAAATGGAACAGTAATAATACTGATAGCGAATATTAACTGAGGTTATATCATGCTGCGCCAACGCATACCGTCATCCTCTTCGTTGTTTACGTTTGAAACCGTTGCGCGTTTGGGCAGCTTTTCGGACGCCGCGACGGAGCTGAACGTGACCCAGCCAGCGATTTCCCGGTCGATTCGTAAACTGGAAACTCATTTGGGGTATTCTTTGTTTGATCGTCATGGTCGCTGGATCAAGCTGACCTATAATGGCGACAAGTTGTACCGCGCGACCTCGATGGCCTTCAGTACTGTTGCAGAATCTTTGCGTGAAATAGAACAGCGTAAGGAAAACCAGGAAGTCGTCGCCATATCCATGTCGCCCGTTGCGGTCAATTATTGGTTCATTCCGCGCATGAGCAAATTCAAGATGCAGTTTCCCGATGTAAGCCTGAGTTTTACCGACTATAATTGTGACAATGAGAATTTTGCTCGCGAAGTAGATTTGAACATTCGGTTGTCCAGCCCACACGACGCCGACATGCACCGCTGGCCGTTCGCCGATGAACGCATTATTGCGCTGTGTTCGCCTAAATATTTCGCGGCAAATGGCGCTTTGGATAAATTGCAGGACGGCGTTTCTCACTCCCTTATCGAATGGCGGGATCAGCGCTATGGGCTGGACGAATTTTTTCACGCCACCGGACTGCAAACGATCAAGAACGCGCAATTCCTGCGCTTTGCCAATTATTCGAGTGTCATGCACGCGGCGCTGCAAGGCCAGGGTGTGGCGCTGACCTGGGTGACGGAATGCGCCTTGTTGGTGGCCCAGGGCGCTCTTGTTCCCGCCTGCGCACAAGTGGTCAAGACTGGGCGGCGCTATCATGTGCTGGCGTCTAACCTCAATCCCATGCGCCCGGTCGTTGAAGAAATTCGCGATTGGCTGATTGCACAAATGCGCAGTGATGAGAAGAAAATGACGGCTAAGCTGCGCGAACGATGCAGCTCTTATTGACGGGAATTGCGGTGTGTGAGTTGGGCTGGATCTGCAATTTCCAGATCTGCAATATTCTGTCGCGCTAAGCCGGAGAGCGCGCCTCAGCTGAGGTTGACGGGTTGCTCACCTGCGTTTCCTGTTATCTCCTGGGCAGCAGCGATCACGCATATCCGCAATGACGGTCACGCGAGGGCGTTGAGTTGAAGTAATCCTTATAGCGCGTTGAAAAATGCGATTGCGAGGAAAATCCCGATGCTATGGAAATCTGCAACAGGGGCATACCAGTTTGCACAATCAGATAGCGCGCATGGTTTAGGCGCAGCTCCAGATAGTAACGCTGCAATGTCTTGCCGCAATGCTTGGTGAACAAGCGCTCCATCTGGCGCCGCGACAGCCTGACTTGATCCGCGATCCGGTCGGTGGACAGCGGGCATTCCACATTGCTCATCATCAGCTCGATGGCGTGGGCCAGCTTGGGCGAGCATCTTTGTGCAGATTGCAATTTAGCCTGCCGCTGTGTTTTGCCCGGTGTGCTGGTTGGGACATGTATGAACTGCTCGGCAATTGCGGTGACCAGCCGCGCGTCGTTGGTGCGTGCAATCCAGTTCAGCATCATGTCGAGGGCCGCGATGCCGCCGGCTGCGGTGATCCTTGAATTGCTGAGTTCAAAAATGCCGCCGGTGAGGAGCGCTGCAGGATGGTTTTCGCGAAAGCTTTCTTCATTCTCCCAATGAATTGTACAGCGGTGATCATCCAGCAGACCGGCATTGGCCAATATTTCGCTTCCGGTAGAAATGGCGCCCATGGTGCAGCCGCGCCGGGCCTGGCGGCGCAGCCAGTTTGCCAGCGGTTTGCTGGTTGCAGTTTGGCGGTTAAAAAAGCCGGAACAGACGATTGCCAGATCAAAAGTTTGATCGCATTGCGCAATAGAAACTGTGGCGGGAACTTCAAAGCCACTACTCGATGCCGCCGCGTCGCCGTCAGCGGTAAGGATCGACCACTTGTAGAGGCGCTGCCCGGCCAAACGGTTCGCCACATGCATGGGTTCAACCGTGGCACTGAAGCCGACCATCGAAAAACCGGGGACAAGCAGAAGCGCTACCTGTTGCGGGTCGATGCCGGGCTGGAATTTGGTATTGTCTAGCATCGCTAAAGCATGAAACAAAATGTCGCAAAAATGCAAATGTTTTTTGGGGGTGCAGCGCAAACTAATGGCCAGGATCTAACCGCACGAAAACGGAAGCGCGAATGTGGCAGCGCGAACAGCCCGGTGATCATGTGACCAGGTGATTAGGGGATCAGGAGCTTAATATGAAATCTCATGCCAGGGCGGTGGTGATCGGCGGCGGCGTGGTCGGATGCTCGGTGCTGTATCATTTGGCCAAACTGGGCTGGCGCGATGTGGTCTTGCTGGAGCGCGACGAGCTGACCTCCGGCTCGACCTGGCACGCAGCGGGCGGAATGCACACCATTAACGGCGATCCCAATGTCGCCAGGCTGCAGCAATATACCATCGACCTGTACAAGGAAATCACCGAGCTGTCGGGGCAGGAGACCGGCGTGCATCTGACCGGCGGTGTTATGTTAGCGGCAACGCAGGCGCGGCTTGACTGGCTCAAGAGCCTGGTCTCCAAGGGCTCATATCTGGGGATCAAGGCCAAGATCATCACGCCCGAAGAAGCGGCCGAAGAGATGCCGCTGCTCGATCCATCGAAATTCGTTGGCGCCATGCGCAGTTATGGCGACGGCCATCTCGATCCCTCCGGCGTCACCCATGCCTATGCCAAATCCGCGCGCAAGCTGGGGGCCGACATTGAGCGCTTTACCAAAGTTGAAAGCCTGACCCAGCAAAGCGGTGGCAGCTGGCTGGTCAAGACCAATAAGGGCGAGATAATCGCGGAGCATGTGGTGAATGCGGGCGGGCTGTGGGCACGCGAGGTCGGACGCATGGTCGGGCTGGAGCTGCCGGTGCTGGCGATGGAGCATATGTATCTGCTGACCGAGGATATGCCCGAAGTAAAGGCATGGAACGATAAAACCGGCAAGGAAGTG
>JAJRRE010000375.1 GCA_024279745.1 Alphaproteobacteria bacterium | reverse complement strand
GCTTATCTGGAAATCACCCATAACCCGGCCAATGATCTGAAATTTGAGCGCATCTTCAATGTGCCCAAGCGCGGGCTGGGCGATATGGCGCTGAAAGCGGTTCACACCCATGCGCGCCATCTGGGCGTACCGCTGGCCCATGCGGCTGGCGAGCTGATCCACACCCAGGATCTCAAACCGCGCGCGCGGCGCCCGCTCACCGACCTCATCACCATGTTCGCCCGCTGGCGCGATCAGATCGAGACCATGCCCCATACGGAACTGGCCGAGCTGATCCTTGATGAAAGCGGCTATACGGCGATGTGGCAGAACGACAAAAACCCGCAAAGCCAGTCGCGGCTGGAAAACCTGAAAGAGCTGGTCCGCTTCATGCACCAGTTTGAAAATCTGGGTGGATTCCTGGAACATGTGTCGCTGGTCATGGATGCCGATGCGGGCAATGACGGTGACCGTATTTCGCTGATGACATTGCACGGCGCCAAGGGGCTCGAATATAAAACCGTGTTCCTGCCCGGCTGGGAAGAAGGCCTGTTTCCGCATCAAAGATCACTCGATGAGAGCGGTATGGCGGGCTTGGAAGAAGAGCGCCGGCTGGCCTATGTCGGTATCACGCGCGCGCGCCGGCTGGCCAAAATTTCCTTCGCGCAGAACCGGCGCACGCACGGGCTGTATCAGTCTGCCATGCCCTCGCGCTTTATCGACGAACTGCCTGCTGGCGATGTCGAAGTGGTGGAATCCAATAGCCCATTTGGTGGCGGCGGTTCAACTTATGGCGGCGGCTACGGCGCGGGCAGTGTCACCAGCCGGTTTGATCAACCCGGCGCAGGTTTTCAAAGCGGCTATGATACCCCTGGCTGGCAACGCGCCAAGAGCCGGACAAACAGCGCGGCGGGTGCGAGCACCTCATTTGGAGGTGCTTCCTATGCAGGCGCCCGCTCATCGCCGCCTACCGCCAAAGCCGCACCGGGCAAATTCCAGCAGGGCCGAACCGCAAAAACCAAGCCAAAAGCAAAGCCCCGCAAGACCGCGCAGCCGCTGACCATTGAAGGTGATCTGTTCGCTCCGACAACCGATTCCGCACCCGCAGGCGCCTTCAAAATCGGCGAACGGGTCTCCCATGACAAATTCGGACCCGGCGAAATCACGGCGGTAGATGGCAATAAACTGACCATAGAATTCGACGACGCTGGACGCAAACGCGTTGTTGCCAGTTTCATCGACCGCGCGTGATCAGCCAATTCGGCAATGCCTATTCTACAACTCATTGAAACAAAATAATTTTCTGAAATAATGCCGTCATTTGAGAATTAATGACGAAGCATTTTCAACGCACAGTCTTGCCTGATAGGTGCAAGCCCCACCCCTCTTGCCACCGGTGCGACACAGTGGGCTGTTAAACATATCAGCAAAGAGGGCCCGTCTGCCGTGCGCCGTTCAACGGCCAATCTGGACATTGCGCATCATTAAGCATTAGGATCGTTGCTGGTCCGGGTGGTAAAGACGGTTGTTGGCTTTTGGGAGCCGATTTCACCCGAGGTGAAATAAGTAAATTGATGTTTTTCAGAGCCTTAACAATTTATTGTGGGAGCACTGATCGAGCAGCAGCTTGCGGCCCTTAATTAACAAGATCACGACTTAAAAGTGATTAGCGAATTAATGTTGCTGGCGCCAAAGCAGTGTCAGATAAAGTGGGAGAAAATATATGTCATCGGCACAGAGCGTTTCCGCAGCCAAGGAAATTGCCGGCACATCGTCATCGTCGCAAGCGCCGCAATCAGCCACTAGCACGGCTGCAGCAACTTCCCACGGTAGCGCCGCAGCCAGCTCGGCCCCGGCCAGTGGCGCCATGGCGTCTGCATCACCTGGCGTATCCCACGGTTCTGCTGGAGCGGGCAACGGTACTGCTGGAGCCAGCGACGACGATTGCATTCCCGCCTCCTTGGCCGAGACGGCCGACGAGATTTGTTTTGATCAGCCTGGCTGTTTCATTCCCATTACGCGCTATGCCCTGATGGACCGGTTGACCCGCCGCTATGCCTGGCCCGGCAATCAGGCGGACGAAGCGCGCCGTTTTTTCCGCTATCTCGATTTCTGGCGCCAGCAAAGCTATGCCGCGCGGATGCTCGAGATCGAACAAAATTATGAACCTTTCAGTCCCGATTCAGACCTTTTGATTACGCGCCAGTTCCGCGACGACGAGCTGGTTAAGATGCGCGGCAATCTGGTTGGTCTGATTCGCACATTGCTGGAGCAGGCTAATTTCATACGCATCGACCCGGCGCAGGTCGATGTGATCCTCTCGGCCGATTCCGCCTATGGCCTCGATCTGACCGTTGATCTGGAAGCCTTCGAAGAATGCTTGATGTATTTTCGCGGCGCCTCTCTTGCCACCCACACCAAGCGCGACCCGAAAAAGCTTTTGCTGAAAAAGATCGAATTCAAGGTGCCGATTTTCCAGCGCCTGTTCATTTTATTCAAGCTCAAACCCGAAGCGGTGCGCCTTGCGGAAATCAAGGCGAAGGAAAATTGCGACGATAAAACCGCCCAGAAAATACTCAAGAAAGCAGCGGCATCGATCCCGCCGCAAGTTAGCCGCGACTATGTCTATATGAAAATGTTTAAGGACATCCCGCGCTCCGACATGGAAATGTGCTTCCCCAATACCAAAATAAAATTCCGTAAAGGCGACAAGCTGAAACTGGGCGTTACCGCAGGTGGCGGTTTTGGCATGGGATTGATCACCACCGTCGGCAAGCTGGCAGCGGCTACCACACCCGTCGGCATGGCGGCAGCCACGCTCGGGCTGGGCGGCGTCGCGGCGCGCCAAGTCACCAGCTTCATGGGCACGCGGCAAAAATACATGGTGAAGATGGCGCAAAATTTATACTTCCATTCCATGGCCGATAATCGCGGTGTCATTACTCTAATGGCCGACCGCGCCGTTGAAGAAGACATCAAGGAAGAAATGCTGCTATATGGCGTTTTGGCCAAAGAGCATGTGCATTTTGATGAGCTGCCTGACGTAAAACTGGCTATCGAGCAATATCTCTATAACGGCTTTGGCATTGAAGTTCATTTCGATGTGCATGACGCGCTGGAACGACTGATGGCCGATGGCATTGTCTCCAAAGGTGCCGGCGGTATGCTGACAACGCTTCTGCCCCATGATGCCGCGCTGCATATCGATAAGATGTGGGATAGTTATCTTGACGAGCTGCCCGATCCGGCGCGCGGCGAAGGCGAGGAAGTCTAACTGGCCGCCGCCGCACCCATCGCCGTTGCCGCCCCGGTCGTGGTCTCCGCCCAAGTCGCCGATGGAGCCCCTTTCCTATGCTAGGACTTCGCCGCCCGTGCTCCTTTACAAATTAATGTTGCCGCGCTGCGATCTGGCCACAGCCGATGCAATTAGTGACTTGTTGCAGAATGCCGCCGCGCCGGAACCGGTCGCGGTGTCACTATTTGAAGTGGCGGGCGAGACCTTGCGCCCCGCCGCGCCCAGTGTCCGCTCAATCGCGACCAACAATGAAGAGCAATGGGGCGACGTGGTGCCGGCTACAGGACCAGCAGCAGGAGCAGCTGAAGAGAGCCCGGACTTTGACCCCAGTCGGACTGATTGGAGCGTTGAAGCCTATTTCGATACTGAGCCTGATTTTGCCGCGCTCAAAAACAAACTTGGCGCTGTCACAAGCCCAACACTGCTGGACCAGCTATCACTTGCACCAATACCCAGCGAGAACTGGGTGGCGCTAAGTCAGGCCGCCCTGCCGCCGGTGAGCGCGGGCCGGTTCATCATTCACGGCTCGCATGATCGCAGACGCGTTGGCCGGCGCCCGTTTGCCATCGAGATCGATGCGGGTGAAGCCTTCGGCACCGCCCATCACGCCACCACTTTGGGCTGTTTACTGGCGCTTGATCGCCTGACCCGCCAGCGCCGCTCGTTCAATACAATACTCGATTTAGGATGCGGCTCAGCTATTTTGGCAATCGCAGCTGCCAAGGCCCTGCCGCGCGCCCGCATCACCGCGTCCGACATCGACCCGCAGGCGGTTGTGGTGGCGCAGCGCAATACAAAAGCCAATGGCGCGGCGGCGCGCATCGAGCTGTTTGCGGCTGCCGGATTAACAACTGGCGCATTGGCCACATCGCGCCGCTTTGATCTAATATTTGCAAACATACTAGCCGCGCCATTGATTGAGCTGGCCGCCGGTCTTGGCCGCGCGATCAAGCCCGCCGGCATTGCCATTATATCGGGGCTGCTGAACAGCCAGGCGCGCGAGGTCATAGCCAATTACAATGCGGCAGGTTTTAACGTTCTAAAGCATGACCGGCTTGGCGAATGGTCAACGTTGGTCCTGCAAAAACGCATATGAGCGACGGCGCTTACCCGGCGCCGCCCGCCTGCTCTGGCCAGCGAATGCGCTCGCGCCAGATATGCGCGTTGGCCAAAAAGATAACCCCCGCCCGGGATATTTAGGCGAGGGTTAAAGAAGCTACTAATGTTACGGCCAAAGCTTTCGCACAAGCAGCAACCTATCTTAGTCCTGGCGGCGCTCAAGGAGCTCGACCGGTCCTACTTGGTCTTGAACTGCACCGCATAGTTTTTGTAGCCCTTCTTCTCCAGCTCTGTGGCTGGGATAAAACGCAAGGCGGCAGAGTTTATGCAATAGCGCAAGCCGGTCGGCTTGGGGCCGTCATTGAACACATGACCCAGATGACTGTCGGCCCCCTTTGAGCGAATTTCCGTGCGCGGCAAAAACAAACCGTAATCACGTTTTTCGACAACATTGCTCTTGGATAAAGGCCGCGTAAAACTGGGCCAGCCGGTGCCGGATTTGAATTTATCCTTTGAGGAAAACAAAGGCTCGCCGCTGACGATATCAACATAGATCCCGGCGCGCTTTTCATTCCAGTATTCATTGGAAAACGGCGCTTCGGTACCCTCATGCTGCGTTACTTTATATTGCAGCGGCGTCAGCATTTTTTTCAGCTTGGCATCTGATGGTTTCTTAAATGTCGTACCAGGCATAGCTTTTTTATCAACCGATCCAGCGGTTGGCACAAACAGCCCGGTTGTGGTCGCAGTAGTTTCGCCTGCGGTGCTTTGCGCCTGACCGGCGGTTGTTGGCGTCAGCACCACGCGCGGATAAATCCAGATCGCGGCCCCGGCTGCGACAAGGAACAGCGCCAGAAATTTTAAATGTTTCATAAGTCTTGGCTCACAGATTTGTTATGGACAAAATAGGTGCGGTCGTTTCAATCGACCAAACCATATATAGACCACGATTGCGCACCACGGGTCACACAAATCTAACAATTTGATAACATCCCAGCCTGGG
>JAJRRE010000374.1 GCA_024279745.1 Alphaproteobacteria bacterium | reverse complement strand
TGACGCCAAATATGAAGCGCGCGACATCTACAAAGCCCTGCGCGGCGTAATGCCGGACGAAAACGTCTTTATGGATGTGGATTCGATCCCGCTTGGCGCGAATTTTCGGCACATTCTTAACGGCTGGGTTGATCAATGCGATATTTTGCTGGCGTTGATCGGCCCGGACTGGCTGGATGCTGGTGATGCCAGTTCGGGGCAGCGGCGGCTGGACAGCCCCAATGATTTTGTGCGGATTGAAATCAGCGAAGCCTTGAAACGCGGCATTCCCGTGGTACCGGTTCTGCTTGACGGCGCGTCCTTACCCGATGCGGTGCGCCTGCCCGATGATCTCAAAGAACTCGTCGACCGCCAGGCGCATTTTATCGCCTTCCGCACCATTGACGAAGATGTCGCGCGGCTGATTGCCAAGCTGGGATTGAGCGATGATGGTCAAGATGGTCAGGCCGTCGCATCGCCCACACCGCCCCAGCCGTCAACTCTTGAGCAGAGCACGTCAGCGCGAGAAGCTGGCCCTTCCCCGGCACCTGCGGCCGCGCCAAGGACAAAGCCGCGGCAAACGCCAGTCGTGGCCGCGCCCGTGCAACCAGCTTCTGTTTCGCCAAGCACCTCTGCCAAATCCACCCCGAACAAAGTAATAAAATGGAAACTAATCGCCGTCCTCTGGCTTGTCTGCGCATTGGTTGGCAGTGTCATGATGGGCGTCTTGCTCGCTGGCCTAAACTGGAGTTTTCTGGGAAGCGGACCGAGTGCAGATGTCGGCAGCGGTTTTATTGTTGGCATAGCACTGAACCTGGCATCTTCGGCATGGATCCTGCGCGCTCGCGGTGCCGGCGCCAGTGGGACCGAATGGGTTATTTATTGGCTCGGAAATTCAATCATCGGTTGTTATGCGATGGTTATATTGTTCGATAGTTTAAACTGGAGTTTTCAGGGAAGAGGGGCGAATGCAGGCCCCAGCGGCTTTATTGTCGGCGTGACACTGAGCCTTGCTGTCGGCGGTTATCTGATTTGGCGATGGCGAAACCGCGAACAAAAGTGACGGCGCCGGGCGCTAAAGATATCTGAAAGCGGCACGATGATTTTTGCGCGGCGCGGTCGTTACCGCCGATGCAAGCCGCGTTACCCGCCGACACACACCGGACAGAACGATACAGCCGACGCCTCGACTCTCAATGTCGGCGCGCCCTTGTCCCCTTGTCTATCGCAAATGAGCCGGATAGCCGATAACCCTTGAGCCGCAGACATAACTTGATCAGCGCAGCAGACTTGCTTTGGCGAGGGCTGGGGCTTTCTTGCAGCGGCGCGGCGCTAGAACAAGCCCACGGCCATAAACCCGGTCGCGTCCTGGCGCTCCCAGATCCCTGGTCGTAATATGGCGCAGAATCTGCTCTTTACTCATCGGGCCATATTGCTTGTAGATCGACGCAATCACTGCCGTAACATAAGGCACAGCGAAAGACGTGCCTGACTGATAACCGGCTTTGCTACCGGGTAGGGCGGTCCAGATATCGACGCCCGGTGCGGCAATATCAATATAGGAGCCACGATTGGCATAGCGATAGCCGCGCGATTTCCGATTGACCGCCGTCACCGCTATGACTTGCGGATAGGCGGCTGGATAGCTGGGCTTAGCGGCTGGGCCGCCATTGCCGGCGGCAGCAACGAATATAATGCCATTCTTACTCATTTCGGCAATGACCTTGGCTATCACTGGATCTTTTGGCCCTGTCAGGCTGAGATTTATGATGTCGACACCAAAACCGTTCATCAAATTCAGCGCGTCCAACATCGACGTCGTATCGGAAACAGGATTGCCGGCCTTATCGGCAAAAAAGACGTTATGAGCAATGAATGTAGCGCCGGGGATCAAGCCGGCTGTTGTTGTTTTCGGGTTGCCGGTCAGCAGGGCGAGAACGCCGGTGCCGTGCTTGTTGGGTGCTGCCCGCCACCGTTCGGCGTTGCTTCTTTGGCCTGAATAAATTCTCTGACCGTAAAAGGCCGGATGTTTTTTGTCATAAGCGGTATCGATGACGCCGATCTTAACTGTCCGCGCGCAACTGGTAAGGTTCCGGCGCCAGCGAATGGCTTTGGTCGCATAGCATTTGCCCTGTCCACAGCGCCTGAACCGACGCAGTTTTTCGACTGGAGCAATATGTTGCACGACGCCTTGTTGGCGCCCGCGGGCTGCATGATAGACACGATAAACACTATTGAGCGCCAGCTCACTGCCGGGGATATTGCGGCGCAAGAATCTGCGGGCCCGCCCGGCACTCATCCCGCGCGGGGGGCGAAGTGAATGAACCCTAAGATTAAGACCGGAAAACTGCGACGTTCTGCCAACCCGGAATCCCATTTGACGTGCCCGTCTCAAGGAACGCCGATTCATATTAATGGCCAACACCTCACTGGGCATAAATCTGGCCCTTGGCGTTACGGGTGCAAAGACCCGGCGTCTGGGACGTTTTCTTGCAGCGGTTTTCGCTTTAGCCGCGGCTTTCTTGGAGCTGGCTAACTGCTTTTTCTTTTGCTCACTTGGTTTCTTATTGCTGGGCTTTTTGTCTATGGAATTTTTAGATTTTGATTTTGACTTAGTTGTAGTCTTTGACTTGGACGATGTGGAAGGAGTGAAGACCTGTTGAAATAATTTCAGTAACGTATCTGGTGTTTTGTCTTCGTTTTCGACCTTATATTTTTTTGAACTGCGGGACTTATCATTATCGCTGCTGTCATCATCGCCGTCATTGTTATCATTGTCATCATCGCTGTTGTTTTGCGCAGAACGTTGATCTTCGTCCCGCTTATCGTCTTCTTCGGTTTTGCGTGAAGCGGATTTATATACTTTTTCATCCTCGCGCTTAGCCTCATCTCGATCAGAATCGTCTGAACGCTCGGAGCTTTTACGGCTCGTTGCTCGCGATGATGTCTTTGTCTTAGGCGATGTTCTCTTTTTAGATGCTCTTTGAGCACTCTTTTTGCTGTCACGACGGCTTCTGGCAGCGCTTTCTTTACGCTCCTGTTCGCGCGCTTCATCCAGCTCTTTTTTATCCCGCCGCTGCTGTTCAGCCAGCCGCTCTGCCCTTTTCTTTGCGTCCTTGCGGGCTTTCTTTGCGGCTTTTTCTGCTCGTTTACGGGCCTTCTTAGCTTCCTTGCGCGCGCGCTTGGCGTCTTTCTCCGCGCGTTTGCGAGCTTCTTTTTGTTCTTCCCTTGCTCGCTCAGCGGCGCTTTCATTGCGCTCGTGCTCTTCTCTTTCCGCTTTTCTCTTGTCGTCGTCGTTATCATCGGCAACGGCTGCAGAAATTAAGGACCCGGCGTAATTTGTTTGCCCAATCTTATTTACTACAAACTCTAAATCCACACTGAGCACGAAAGCGGCCACAAGCAACGACAGTATAACCGTCGGCGCCTTTCCTATAATGGCCGCCACTTTTTGTTTTACCAACCGCGTGAGGTTTCGCTGCCGAAAAGTGTTCATTTTGTGGCTCTTGCCTTTAAAAATGCCCATAAATACTACCGTCCCGTTGTTCCAGGGCACAACACCCCTAATGCAATAACGATCTTGATTGCTAATTAATCCGATCAAAGTGGACAAATTTTGGAATAAGCGGTTCTGGCAAACGTTTTTATTCAAACAGCCTGTGTTAGCGGACGATCTATCTAGTCACGTGATAGCAGAAATTCGAACTTAAGAGAATAGCCGGGCAGCTATAGAAAACATGTGAAGGGGAGAGCCCTGGGGGGCGCCGGCTTGATCGGCGCATAGGGCACTCGGAAGACAAATGGGGACTGAGAGTTATATGGTCAGATTGATCTTACGCCGTGCACTCTTAATGCTTTCGAGCATAATTCTCACCTTGGGTCTAACGATCCTTGGTGGATTTGGCGTTGAATCCGCACAGGCGCAGCAGCCTGGCCGGGCTTTCGATCATTTTCAAACAGGGTTTCCCCTTACCGGAGCACATCGCACGGTTGATTGCGAATCTTGTCATGTCAGCGGGCGGTTCAAGCAGACCCCCCGTCAATGTTCGGCCTGTCACAATGGATCAATTGCTGGCGGCAAATCGCGAGGTCATCCCCGCACGACCAGCACTTGTTCAACCTGCCATCGCACATCAAATTGGTCGCAAGTGCGTTTCGATCACTCGCAGGTCAGCGGGACATGTGCATCTTGCCATAACGGCCAGCGCGCACGCGGTAAGTCTCCGTCGCATATTCGCACGACGCAATCTTGTGAGGCTTGTCATAAGAGTACAAGTTCGTTCATGACCGCGCGCATGGATCATAGCGGCATCACGACCGGTTGCGCGACGTGCCACAATGGACGCACCGCACGAGGCAAACCGGGCACCCATATTAGAACGACCGAGTCTTGTGAGAGCTGTCATCGCAGTACAATGTCATTCGCCGGCGCGCGGATGGACCATAGCGGTATCACGTCCGGCTGCGCGACATGCCATAATGGCAGAACCGCCAAGGGTAAATCACGCTCGCACATTGTAACAAACGCATCTTGCGAAACCTGCCATAAGAATACTGTATCATTCTCTGGCGGTCGCATGGATCATACCGGCATCACTGCCAACTGCGCCTCATGTCACAATGGCCGTACGGCGCGCGGCAAATCAAGCAATCACATCCGCACTACGGCGTCCTGTGAGACCTGTCACCGCAGCACTAATACGTTCTCTGGCGGCCGGATGGATCACACAGGTATTACCTCAGGCTGTGCCACATGCCACAATGGCAACACTGCCAAGGGTAAGCCGAATAACCACATTCGCACCACAGCGTCCTGTGAAACCTGTCATCGCAGCACACGCAGCTTCGGCGGCGCCCGCATGGACCACACCGGCATCACGTCCGGCTGTGCCAGCTGCCATAATGGCCAGACGGCACGCGGTAAGCCTAATAACCACATCCGCACCGCAGCAGCTTGTGAAGTCTGTCACCGCAGCACCAATACGTTCTCTGGCGGTCGGATGGATCATACCGGTATCACCTCAGGCTGTGCGACCTGCCATGACGGCAACACTGCCAAGGGCAAGCCGAATGGTCATATTCGCACCACGGCGTCCTGTGAAACCTGTCA
>JAJRRE010000373.1 GCA_024279745.1 Alphaproteobacteria bacterium | reverse complement strand
GTCGCTTGCCGATAAAGCAAAGATTGCCAATGCCATCTTCAGCGGTGCAATTGGTGTAGAAAACAATGTGATCGATTTGGCTGCCGGCGGCTATGCCTGGTTTGATATCTTCGGTGAAACGCCCTCCAAACAAAAGCCTTTCAAAGATGTGAAAGACGACGTTAAGGCCATCGTTCTGGATTTGGCAAAACGCAAGGCGATTGCGGACGCAGCCCGCGATGCAGTCGATAAAATCAAAAAAGGAACGTCGTTTGAAGAAGTGGCGCGGCAAAACAAAGTCAAAGTTGTTTCGTTGAAACCGATCAAACGTTTAGGTCCGGCTACGGGGTTGAACGCGCGGGCGCTTGAGCGTGCCTTTGCCTTGAAACTCAATGACACCGCCTCCGTGGTCAGTGCCGACAATCAATCGCGCACAATCTTGAGCGTGCTTAAGATCATCAGGCCCGCAAAACCAACGGCGGCTGAGAAAAAGGCGCTTGGCAATGCCCTGACCCAGCAAATGGGTGGTGATATTATCAATCAGTACATCTCCGCCTTGTTGGTGCGCTATGGACAATCGGTCAATCAAGCGACATTCCGGCGCACAACAGGCCAAGAACAGCTGCAACCCACGGGCACCGGCGGGCTATTGTCGGGACTGTTTTAGGCGCGCGCCGCCTGGATTTATCCGGTTTGTTCGAAAGCTGATACACGCTAACACGCTATAAGCTCAAGCTATGTTACATGGAACTCTTCAAGGTACGCCCATGTCCGTTGAATTGCCCGGCGACGACGTCTTGCCAGACTTAAAAACCTTCGCAAAAAACTACGCGGCGGGTAAGGCGCAACTGGTCTGGACCAAACTGATTGCCGATCTGGAAACGCCGGTGTCGGCGATGCTGAAACTGGGCGATGGGCAGCCGATGAGTTTCTTGCTGGAATCGGTTGAGGGCGGCGCTGTGCGCGGCCGCTATTCCATTATTGGTCTGGCACCTGATACGGTCTGGCGCTGCACCGGCAATCGGGCCGAAATCAACCGTGATGCCCTGCGCAATCCAGACAGCTTTACTAACGAAGCAAGCGATACCCTGACTTCTTTGCGCGCCCTGCTTGAGCAATCACGGATCGATGTACCCGAAGGCTTGCCGCCAATGGTCGCCGGCGTATTTGGCTATATGGGTTATGACACCATCCGCCTGGTCGAAGATCTTCCCAATCAGCCGCCTGAGGTGCTGGATGTTCCCGATGGTATTTTGGTGCGCCCCACGACCATGGTCATTTTCGACGCGGTTAAGGACGAGATGACCGTCGTCAGCGCGGTTTATGAGACGGGGACGAATGCCAAGGCTGGCAAAACGGCAAGCCCTGGCAAGAAGAAAAATAAAACCAGAGCCACAGACCAGGCCCAGAAGGCTTACAGCCAGGCAACAGCGCGATTGGCGGCAGTGGTGGAAGCGCTTGACGGGCCGGTACCGCGCGCAACTGCTATGAGCGAAGCTGGACTGGATATGCCCGACGCGGTTTCCAACACGGCGCCGGGCGACTATATGAAAATGGTCGAGACCGCGAAAGAATATATTGCCGCGGGCGATATCTTCCAGGTTGTGCTGTCACAGCGTTTTGAAGCCCCATTTGAATTGCCTTCCCTCGCCCTGTACAGATCCTTGCGCCGGCTAAACCCCTCGCCCTTTTTGTTTCATCTCGACTTTGGTGCGTTTTCACTGGTCGGCTCCAGCCCGGAAATATTGGTGCGCGTGCGCGGCGATGAAGTCACCATTCGCCCGATCGCCGGCACCGCCATACGCGGCGCCAATGTCGCGCAGGATCAGGCCAATGCCGATGCCCTGCTGGCCGACCCGAAAGAACGCGCGGAACATTTAATGCTTCTGGATCTGGGCCGCAATGATGTTGGCCGGGTGGCTGAGATAGGCTCAATCCGCGTCACCGAGCGCTTCATTGTCGAGCGCTACAGCCATGTCATGCATATCGTCTCCAATGTCATTGGCAAACTGTCGAAAAAATTCGATGCCATAGACGCGCTGATGGCCGGGTTTCCCGCCGGTACCGTGTCGGGGGCACCAAAAGTTCGCGCCATGCAGATTATCGATGAATTGGAGCGGGACAAACGCGGCCCCTATGCTGGTTGCGTCGGGTATTTTTCCGCCGACGGGCAAATGGATACCTGTATCGCGCTGCGCACGGCGGTTGTGAAAGACGGCCGGATCTATGTGCAGGCGGGCGCTGGGTTGGTTGCAGATTCTGTCCCGGAAAAAGAGCAGGCCGAATGCGAGAACAAGGCCCGGGCGCTGTTTGCCGCCGCCAAGGAAGCGGTGCGTTTTGCGCAAACCAGCAAACGCGGCAACCGCTAACCCAAACGTATAATTTCTCCCCCAAACCCGTTCGAAGTCGGCTATACTATACTCATGCGTACTTTATCCCTCTTGCGTCATGCCAAATCAGACTGGTCCTCACATGACCTATCTGATATCTCCCGCCGCCTCAGTCGCCGTGGCCGTAAATCCGCGCCAATGATGGGCCGCTTCATGAGCGAACAAAATCTTTCACCCGATATTGTTCTGTGCTCCAGCGCCGCGCGCACGCGCCAAACGCTTGAACTGTTGCTGCCGGAGCTTGGCGGCTCCCCTAAAATCAAACATGAAGATGAGCTGTATTTGGCCAGCTCCGGCGCCATGCTCGCCCGGCTGAAAGCAGTGAAAGCGAAATATCAACATATCTTACTGATCGGTCATAATCCGGGGATGCATGGGTTGGCGCTGGGATTATGCGGCGGCGGGTCGCATGATGCACGGTTTAATCTGGCGCAGAAATATCCAACTTGCGCATTGGCAGTGTTTTCCTTCGAAAGTGAAAACTGGTCGCAGCTCAATCAGGGCGACGGGCATTTGGATCTCTATATGGTGCCGCGCGGTTTGTAACTGGCGCGGCCAGTGCGTTGGCGCGGCCAGTGCGCGAGCAAACCAATGTTACTTCTGTTTCCTAATGCTCCTGTCCCGTTGCACTTGTTCCCTTTGCCCGCACTGGAAAATCCATAGCCTCATTCGCCCCCGCGCCGGGCAACTTAAAATGCCACCACTCGCGAAAATAATTTTTGAACCCTTCTTTTCCCATCTCGCGGTTTAGCAGCGCGCGATTGTGCCAGGCTAGCTTATGGCTTGACTGCAATCCCCGGCCACTACGCGCGTGAAAACAATCATATCCAGTGCCGAACTCCAGACTGTTGTCGCGCGCGCGTGTTTTGGCGGGACCGTGACAGGCCCGTTGCGGCGCGCTTCCATCAAAGGGCGGCGCCGTGCTGCCCAAGGGGACCAAGGTTAAATCAACCGTATTGCCAAGCGTGTGTTTTGATTTCTTTGAAATGTAGCGCAGCTTGAACAAATCGCCCTTGCGCAGGGTTGGATAAAATTCCGCCTTGCGGGTGGTGTCGTTTGGATCGCGCGCCCAGCGCACAAAGTCACGTACCGCTCGTGCAGGCCGATAACAGTCATAAACTTTCAGGCTCAGGCCGTGCTGCTTAAACCGATGTTGAACCCGAGCTAAAGCCTCGGCAACCGCGCGGCGTAATATACATTGTGCCGCCTGATAGCCATCAACCGGACGACCAAGAAAATTATGCGCGCGCGCATAGCGTATGTCTTGCGCAATCGTCGCGTCGACGTCACTGAGATAAACCATTGCCGGCGGCATAGTTGCACGCGGCGTTTGCTGCCCGGCGGCCGGCCCCGCGACTATGGCGGCGGGCAAAGCGGCCGCGCTGAAAAGACAAGTCAACATAAGAAAAACTTTTTGCCATCCGATGACGGGTGCAAGGCGTATGTTGATCGACATATTTACAGTCTCCGCACCACACGCAATCACAGCATCTGTGGCACTCAAATTAGTGTCATAATTAGTCATGGGCGCAATCGCCAGAATAGTGAACCCGCAACGACAAGTTTTCCAGCCCGATGACCCGGTCCCGTTTGATGAACCAATAATGAACAGGCCATTCAATGGCGGTTCAAAGGCGCGCGCCTACACTCCCTTGCATAGTGATCCACAACTATTCCTCCTGGTTGGGATCTATAGGGGCGCAGAGCACAGGGACTCTGCGTCCATTTTTTTTGATCAATTAGAGCGCACCATTTAAACTGATCACGATCACCAAACGATCCTGGCATAACTTTGCACGCCCTACTCTGCTGCGTTTGTTCTTCACAACGTTGTTTATTGTCTGTCCGCAATAGATGCGTTAGATCAACTGTCCGTCTGCCCTTTAGGGGCAACACAAGACACTTCCCCCACCGCCTTCAGATACAGGATCATACACGACATCATGCTGACGCTTTATACATTTGGACCGGCCTTTGGTTTGCCGGACCCCAGTCCCTTCGTCTCCAAAACCCTGACCATGCTGAAGATATCAGGCCTGGAATTTGAAACCAATACCAAAGGCTTCAACAAAGCGCCGAAGGGTAAATTGCCATACCTAAAAGACGGCGATCAAATCATCGCCGATTCCACCTTCATCCGCCTGCATCTGGAAAGCAAACACGCCATTGACTTCGACAAAGACCTGGATGCGTCGCAACGCGCAACCGCATGGGCTTTTGAAAAATTATGCGAAGACCATCTTTATTGGTCGATCGTCCATAGTCGCTGGATGGACGATGATAATTTCAACGCCGGTCCGATCAAATTCTTTGATTCCGCGCCAAAACTGATCCGCCCGGTTGTTGCGAAAATGGTGCGCCGGAAAATTGCCGCCAATCTGCAAGGCCAGGGCTTTGGCCGCCATAGCAGCGAAGAACGCGCGCTGCTCGCGAAAAAGGGCGTCACCGCCATTGCCGACTATCTTGGCGACAAACCCTATTTCATGGGCGATACGGTCACCGGTATTGATGCCACCATTTTCGCTTTCACAAATGGCGGCTTGTGCCCACAGTTTAAAGCACCAATTCGCGATGCGCTGGAGGGCCACGCCAATATCAAGGCCTATAATGAGCGCATGAAGGCAAAATATTTCCCTGAATTGTAGAGGCATCACTCCCAGCCAGCTGATCGCCCACCCAGAATCATGTGCCCTATGGGCGTCGCCCCCGTTGTTCGATTGCCAAATTCAACTTGGGACGACGCCCATTGGCGTCTTGATTTAGCGCCGTGATTGACCGATAAAGCGAGCTTGAAGATTGGCCCTGCTGCGGCAAAGCGGGGCCAAAGGGCATAGCCTAATCGCTTCCCCTACTGACCGCCCAACACAGATCAATCAGGACCTCTAGATGGTTGCTTATAATTGCAAGAAATGCCCTGGCTATTGCTGCTCCTATCCGGTCATCACCTTGACCAAACGCGATGTCAAACGGCTGGCGAAAGGCCATGAGCTGACAGTTGACGAGGCCAGGAAAAAGTTCACCCGTGAAGCGCATGGTTATAAGCGCGTGATGAAGCGCAAGAAAGATGACATCTACGGCAAAATCTGCCGCTTCTTCGACACCGACAAGCGCCGCTGCACGACATACGACTCGCGCCCGGCTGTGTGCCGCGATTTTCCCGGCGATGGGCGCTGCGGTTATTATGATTTTCTGAAATTTGAACGCAATGCCCAGGAAGATAAGACCTACATCGCGCTAACCGACCATTCGGAAGACTAACCCGTGGCGGCACAGCAGCACCGCCATCCACGCCGCACATTGGCAGTGCCTATTCGGGGCCGTCACTGCGCACGATTTTTAGATACGAGTACTGCTGTGCCTATTGCTCAATAACTCCGGCCCTTATTTTTGAGACGGCGGTGCTCATTCAGCCGGCAGCGCCCGGTGTGCTTCAATTTGTTCGGCGCTGAGAACCAATAAGGCGTCCGGGTTCTGCGCTTTGGTGCCACGCCGGTCCACCAGCCAATCGGTTGCTGCCGCTCCAACCCACATGAAGAAGAGCGCCAACCAGGCAGTGAGCGCAAAGATCGAGCCGCCTGTTACACCCGCGCCCACCGCACAGCCGCCCGCTAGCATCCCGCCAAAGCCCATCAGGCCGGCGCCGCTCATATAGCGGATCAGGCAGGTGCCGCATTCAAACCCTTGCAATTTGAACGACCCGCTTAAAACCGCCGCAATCAAAGCGCCAAGAAACACACCGGGGACCAGCGCGATATCAAACCCAAGCCTTATCGTCGGCACATTCACCAGCCCCATAAGCGTGTCCGCCGATGGTCCGGTAAAGCTGACGCTCTTGACGGCAACAGGTTCAAACGACTGCGTTGACAGGGCATAGGTCAACACCCAGCCGAGCGTTATAGCAGCCCCGACACCAAGCGCACCGGCCCAGCCAAAACAGGCTTTGACATGATTGCGCCGCACCAGCCACAGGGCGAAGCCAGGCAAAACCACACCAATCGCCAGGCCCATCGGGTTACCAAAGCCGAACAATGCCAGCAGATCGCGCGACGCCCCGCCTTCAACAGTCCAAATAGCCGACAGTTTTTCCCGTAGCGGCGACAGCACACCGCGCAATGAGGCCTGCGCTACCAATGTCAAAACCAGACCGGAGATGATCGCGCGCATATTGCCGGTGCCCGACAACACCAGCAACCGACTGGCGCAGCCGCGCGCCAGGATCATACCGACCCCGAACAATAGTCCGCCTATAATCGCCCCCGACAACGACCCGCGCGTTGCCAATTGGCGCACTTGCGAAACCTCAAGCAGACCAGATGAAATCGCGGCCTGAGTGAAAAACAATGCGGCTGAAAACGCGACAATCCAAACCGTGAACCGGGGCCCCAACGAACCGCGTGCAACTTCAACCACGCTGGCGCGCAGACAAAACTGGCTGCGCTGTGCAAAGGCGCCAAATGACAAGCCGATCAGCAACCCGGCCATCGCCAAAACAGCGCCTTCACCATAGGCATCAAGCATTGGTGTGAGATCCACTATGGTCGCAAGTGTCATGGCGCACCCCCTAATTGGATTGCAGCAAAGGCCGTAGCGGCCCAAAAATTAAGAAGATCAACACGAGTGATACCTCCTGGCGGCCGGGCCAAACCATGACCTTGGTCAATAATGCGGCGCTTCAACACAGGCGTGTGGAGGGAGTGGACTTGTTCGTGCTCAATTATCATTCCGGCCGCGGGTTCACTCCCATGGTTGAGACCGTTCGTTCAAATTGCAACGGCTCCTGCGCACTGGTTTTACAAAAAACCATTGCCGATGGACCGTTCTGCCCATCGGCAGTGTGCGCCAATAGCAGTGTGCAGAAGTAGCAGCGTGCGGAAGTTCAACAACAAGTATCCAACTCAGCTTCGGTTTGCGTTTTCGTTAAACATTGCGTACATATCGTGAACATATGTGAGTCGTATCGCCGCTAACACTGCCAATTAAGTATCCGCGCAAAGATAGCCACTGCGGCGTGCCTTTTTGAGTTGCATTGACCGCGTTCTTCCTGTTCGTTGACCTGCCGAGCCAAAAGAAACACGCTGCCTTGACCTCCAAGAAATCTCCAGCAAAGCGTCCCGCTCCCAAGAAAAAAATGACCACACCCAAGAACGCCACTGCCGGGCGCAAACGCGGCAGCAAAACGGTTCAGCCAGTGGGTCGCGATCCCAGCGCCGGACCGACTGCGCATGAGCGCAAGATCATCGCGGTACGCGGCGCGCGCGAACATAATCTGAAGAATGTCGATCTGGAAGTTCCGCGCGATAAACTCATTGTCTTTACCGGGCTGAGCGGGTCGGGCAAATCCTCGCTCGCCTTCGACACCATCTATGCGGAAGGCCAGCGGCGCTATGTCGAAAGTCTATCTGCTTATGCGCGCCAGTTTCTGGAGATGATGCAAAAGCCCGATGTCGACCAAATCGAAGGCCTATCGCCGGCGATCTCCATTGAGCAAAAAACCACTAGCCGTAATCCGCGCTCGACCGTGGGAACGGTAACTGAAATCTATGACTATATGCGGCTATTGTTCGCCCGCGTCGGCGTTCCTTATTCGCCGGCGACCGGCCTGCCGATCGAGAGCCAAACCGTTACACAAATGGTTGACCGGGTGATGGAGCTGGAAGAAGGCACGCGGCTTTATTTGTTGGCGCCAATTGTGCGCGGGCGCAAGGGCGAATTCAAAAAGGACCTGGCCGCGCTAATGAAGCAGGGCTTCCAGCGGGTCAAACTCAATGGCGCATTTCATGAAATTCCCGATGCGCCCAAGCTGGATAAAAAATTCAAACACGACATTGATGTGGTTGTTGACCGCATTGTCGTGCGGCCCGATATGGCGACAAGGCTGGCGGAGAGTTTTGAGGCGGCACTGGCGCTGAGCGATGGCCTGGTGGTGGCCGAGTTTGCCGATAAGCCACTGCCGAAGAAGAAGGGCGGCGGCGCCAACAAGTCCAAGAATGAGACCCATGAGCGGCTGGTCTTTTCCGCTAATTTCGCTTGCCCGGTTTCCGGCTTCACTATTGATGAGATCGAGCCGCGG
>JAJRRE010000372.1 GCA_024279745.1 Alphaproteobacteria bacterium | reverse complement strand
TCGCAACGCCAAGAACCTGGTGGAGTTGGCCAAACACAACCGAAAGAATGACAATCCACCCAAGTTGATCATCAACATGGCGAAGATGCCAAAACGGCAAGAAATTCCCGTTGACGAATTTGCCGGTCATCTTGGCATTGAACCGATCGCCGTCATTGACTTCGACTGCGAGAATTTTTCAAAGGCATCAACCAACGGCATGATGATTGAAGAATTTGCCGCCAAGGCCCGAGCAGCCGAGCAGTTTCGGGAATTGGCATACATTCTGACCAACAAAAGACAAGAGCTGAAAGTGGAACCCGTGCCCTCGTCTGGGCTGGGTCCATTGCTTAGCAAATTCAAGATTATGGGCTAGGGAGCTTTAAGCGATGTTTGGAAGGCGTTCTGGAGAATCTGGCGGTGCAATGCGAAAATTGGCTCCTGTTGAGCCGTCGCAAGTTGCGCCAAATACCCCGGCGGTAGCCGAGGCGCCGGCAAAAGAGCAAGTGCCCGCGGCCCCGCCGCCACAGCAGCAGCCAGTTGCGGCACCGGTATCGGATGGGCGCCGGTCAGAAGAATATTACGACGTTAAAACGACGGTCTTTAATGCACTGATCGATACCATCGACCTGACCCAGCTGTCGAAGCTGGAAGGGGCGGCGGCGCGTGAGGAAATTCGCGACATCGTAAGTGAAATTATCCAGATCAAAAATGTTGTTATGTCGATTGCAGAGCAAGAAGAGCTCCTGGAAGACATTTGTAACGATGTGCTTGGGTATGGTCCACTTGAGCCGCTGTTGGCACGCGATGACATTGCCGATATCATGGTCAACGGTGCGGCTGTGACGTTTATTGAAGTCGACGGGCATATGCAAGAAACCAATGTGCGCTTCGCTGACAATATGCAGCTGATGAATGTTTGCCAGCGGATTGTAAGCCAGGTGGGACGGCGAGTTGACGAGTCCAGCCCGATTTGCGATGCGCGTTTGCCCGATGGCTCGCGTGTTAACGTGATTGCGCCGCCATTGGCGATTGATGGCCCGGCATTGACCATTCGTAAGTTTAAGAAAGACCGACTGACGCTTGAGCAGTTAGTGAAATTCGGCTCGATTACTGAAGACGCCAAAACGATCCTGGAAATTATTGGCCGGGTGCGCTGCAATATTTTGATCTCCGGCGGTACAGGTTCGGGTAAAACAACCTTGCTCAACTGTATGACCGCGCCAATCGACCTCGAAGAGCGGATCATAACCTGCGAAGATAGTGCCGAGCTGCAATTGCAGCAGCCGCACACTGTTCGCTTGGAAACCCGCCCGCCTAATCTGGAAGGTGAAGGCGAGATCACGATGCGCGATTTGGTCAAGAACTGTCTGCGGATGCGCCCGGAGCGTATCATCGTCGGCGAAGTGCGCGGACCTGAAGCGTTTGATTTGCTGCAAGCCATGAATACCGGTCATGACGGCTCAATGGGAACGCTCCATTCCAACTCTCCACGCGAGGCCATTTCGCGTCTTGAGGCCATGATCATGATGGGGGGGTATTCACTACCCAGCAAAACCATTCGCGAAATGATAACCGGGTCGATCGACATTATCATTCAGGCGTCTCGCTTGCGCGACGGATCGAGAAAAGTCACGCATATCACTGAGGTCATCGGCATGGAAGAAGATGTCGTGATTTTGCAAAACCTGTTTGTCTATGAAATTCAGGGCGAAGATGAAAACGGTAAAATACTTGGTCGTCATCGCTCCACTGGCATAGCGCGCCCGCAATTTTGGGAGCGCGCGCGATATTACGGCGAAACTGGTCGTTTGTCACAGGCTTTGGCGTCGTCGGAACAGGTAGACGAAAACGGCAACCCGTTAGGTGATACAAATGGATGATGCACAATTAATGCAGCTGGGGATGATGGTGATTGGGGCCATCTGTGCAGCAGTTTTGGTCGCGCTGTTGATCTGGCCAAGGCTTTCTGGTGAGAAAAACATTGAAAAACGCATAGCATCGGCGACACAAAACAGAAAAATTCGTGCCGCGATCATCAATGAAAATGAAGCGCAGCAATCACGCCGGAAAGAAGTTTCGGAAAAACTCAAGGATCTTGAGGAGCGTTCGAAGAAAGTTGAGAAAGTTACTTTGCGTTTGCGGCTAATGCGCGCTGGCTTGGATATCACACCGAATGTTTTTTGGATGATCAGCTCGGTGGCCGGCTTGATTATCGCCGTTGTGGTATTTTTCTCGTTCTCTGGCGTTCATCCCATCGCGGCAGTGCTGGCAGGATTTGCCGGTGTATTTGGATTGCCGCGTCTGGTGCTGTCAAAACTGATCAACCGTCGGCAAAAAAAGTTCCTGGCGGATTTTGCCAATTCCATCGACGTCATCGTGCGCGGTGTTAAATCCGGCCTGCCGCTAACTGAATGTCTATCCATCATCGCCCGTGAAGCGGCAGATCCGATTGGCATGGAATTTCGTGAATTGGTCGAGCAGCAGCGTGTTGGTGTCCCACTGAGCGAAGCATTTGAGCGTATGATCCGACGCTTGCCGCTGCCTGAAGTTCGTTTTTTTGCGATTGTAATCGGCATTCAATCACAAGCGGGCGGCAATTTATCCGAAGCATTGGGAAATCTGTCCGGCGTTCTGCGCGCGCGCAAAGGCATGGCTGCCAAAGTTGCCGCATTGTCGTCTGAAGCCAAAGCATCGGCAGCAATCCTGGCCTCATTGCCGATTGTTGTGATGGCTATGGTGTATCTGTCGACGCCCGATTATATCTCGCTATTGTGGACAACCAAGATGGGGCAGTTCTTGATGGTTATCGGCGCCGTGTGGATGTCGCTGGGCATTCTGGCGATGAAGAAAATGATCAATTTCAAGTATTGAGGCGCCGCGGCAATTTGGCGGAAACAGCGCAAGTCGCGCAAGCTGCGCAAGTCGGTGGATAAGCGCGCTTTCAATATCTGCGTTTGACAATGTGTTGATGGCAAATGCAGCACTTGATGATGGAAAAGTTAAGGTAGAACAATGGTCGATCTGATCCAGAAAATCTTACAGCCGCAATTCATGGTCATGATGCTGGCAGGTATCGCGACGATGGCAACAATTGTTGCCATTGCCATGCCGATCCTGTCTCGCGACCGCTCGCAAGAACGCATGAAGGTCATGGCTGTCGAGCGCGATAAAATGCGTGCATCGCGGATGGCCGAACTGGCGGTTGGCGAGCGCCAAGGATCACTACGCCAAGCTCCAAAGGGCTATATGCAGCAATTGGTCGACCTGGTTGGAATTGATCGGGCCTTTAATAATGATGCAACCCGCGATCTTCTCAAAATGGCCGGTCTGCGTGGGGAGAGGCCCGTCGTTGCCTATATGTTTTTTCGCGTTGTAGGCCCGCCGGCAATGTTCTTTCTTACTTTG
>JAJRRE010000371.1 GCA_024279745.1 Alphaproteobacteria bacterium | reverse complement strand
TACCCGGCCATCAGCCTGCGCGGCCACCGCTTCCACGGGCGCCGTAATAACCGCCGTCTGGACTTCCATGCGATAGAAGTTCGAGTAACTCAACAGCGCGATATAACCGAACACAAACAGACCCAGCAAGGCATAGAGCGCAGTCATGGCGAACACTTTGGCCGGCATCCGCTTGATCGGCATCTGCGATACTGGATTGACATCAGGCTCCAGCGAGGCCGGCGTCACTGGTACATCTATGCGTTGAATGGTGTCTTCGATGTCGCTCATGGAGCCGCGCACCAACTCCTCGATGAAATGCGACATCAATTCGCGTTCGCGCTCTCCCAGCTCGGAGAACTGGCACGCGAACATTCCAGTAGCCGGGTCGGACCGCACCACGAGCGCCTTGGCGCCGAAGGACACATCGAAGCCCTGGAACGGTAGCGAGAAATGGAATGAAATGTCTTCGCCGATGGCCGGTGTTTGCTCGGGGAACTGTTCGACACGAAAACCGCCCAAGCTCCAGTCGGCAGTGCGCAAACGATAGCCGCCATAGTCCACATAAAATGGTGCTGTCACACGGTGGTGCCGCCGCTGATCTGGCCGCTCCCTCCTGACTTTGACACCCATGGTTCTAAACCCTGTACGCTACTCGTAACTCAACACCCACACAGCCGACAAAGCTGCGCCCACGGTCATTTGTGACATGACATGATTAATATTCGTTTCACATCACTGGGTTATGGAGGTGCCTTGCAGCTACAATCTAGCCGCAGATTATTAGTAATCTACTGTTTATTGCCGCAGCTGGCCGGCCTGAAGAGATTTACCAAACCCGGCGGCAGCATTAAGCCCAAAATCCCATCGGCCGATATTTCCCAGTGCCGTGAAGTAACATGTTGTAATATTTACAATAATATTAGGGATGTCAGCCCCAGTGCAAATGAGGTGGGACAATAGTTAACGCGCGGAAACCTTTTCAACTCTTTTGGGAATGATTACTAATCCAATGTCGTTGGGTCAGGAGAAATCTTTCGAAAAAGATTATAAAAACTGATATATTTTAGAAATTGCATATGCATTATGCGCGGTGGCTCAACACAAATCGCGTTAATCGGTCGCACAATGCGCGCTCATTCCGCAATCAGAACAGCACTATTTCCACTTTCCGACAAACCTGTAATCGAAAGGTTAAGACCAAGCCAGGCGCGCGCGAGTGGGGGCCATCTTGTGACCAGGCTTGGCGCAGGCATTCCCAATAGCGCAGCGCTAGCGCTCGAAAATTTTGCCGGGATTAAAAATATTATGAGGATCGAGCGCACGCTTGATCAACCGCATGGTATCAACGCCCTGCGGCAACTCATCGACCAGAAACGCCATCTTGCCCTGACCAATGCCATGCTCGCCGGTTGAGGTGCCGTCCATCGAGATCGCTCGCTCGATCAAGCGGCGGGAAAACTCTTTGGCTACCGCGATCGCCGCCGCATCTTCCATATCCACCACAACGCAGCAATGAAAATTACCATCGCCGACATGGCCGACAATAGGCGCGATCATATTATGCGCCTTGATGTCTTTTTGGGTTTCGATCAGGCATTGCGCCAGGCGAGAAATGGGAACGCAGACGTCAGTGGCAAAAACACCGGTTCCCGGCCATGTGGATTTCACCGCCCAATAGGCTTCGTGGCGCGCTTTCCACAACGCCCGCCGCTCTTGTTCGCGCTCGGCCCACTTGAATGTGCGTGCCCCTTCTTCGCGGGCAATTTGCTCAAACTGTTCGACTTGATCACGCGCGCTAACGGGCGTGCCGTGAAACTCCAAGAACAGCGTCGGTACTTCTTCAAAATCTGTTTTGGAATGCTTGTTAACCGCCATGATCTGCATTTCATCGAGTAGCTCAATCCGCGCCACACCAAGGCCAAGCTGGATCGCCTGAATGGTGGCGTTGCACGCCCCTTCAATGGTCTCAAACGGGCAAACCGCCGCCAAAATACTTTCAGGGATACCGTAAACCCGCACAGTCAATTCAGTAATAATCCCGAGCGTTCCCTCAGCGCCTATAAGCAGCCGCGTCAGATCATAACCGGCGGAGGATTTGCGCGCCCGCTGCGCTGTTTTTACAATCGAGCCGTCAGCCATTACCGCGGTTAGGTTCAGCACGTTGTCGCGCATTGTCCCATAGCGTACAGCCGTGGTACCCGACGCGCGCGTTGAAGCCATGCCGCCAAGTGTGGCCTCCTCGGCGCCTGGATCAACCGGGAAAAACAACCCCGTATCGCGCAGGGTCTCGTTCAGTTTTTTGCGCGATACGCCCGCTTGCACGACACAATCCAGATCGCGCTCATTGACTTGCAAAACTTCATTCATCTGCGACAGATCTACGGAAATGCCACCGCGCGGCGCGTTGACCTGGCCCTCCAACGACGTCCCGGCGCCAAACGGTATCAGCGCAATGCCATAGCGCACCGCCACTTTAACGATTTGTGCAACTTCTTGCGTTGTGTGGGGCCAGATCACTGCATCGGGCGGTTGG
>JAJRRE010000370.1 GCA_024279745.1 Alphaproteobacteria bacterium | reverse complement strand
TTCAGTTATCTTGTCGATCAAGGGTCTTTCTATCTAAAGCCGATAGTTGACTTTAATGCCACTTACGTAAATTTGGGCGGTTACACCGAAACCGGCGCCGCGGGGGCCAATTTGTCGGTGTCCAGTGCTAATTTCTGGTTGCTTAGTGCGACGCCGGCATTGGAAATTGGCGGCGAGTTGAAATTGGGTAACGGCACACTCGTTCGCCCCTATCTTCGTGCAGGTGCTAGCTTCTTCGACAGAGACAAAATGAGTATTGACGCGAACTTTGCCAATGCTCCTGTTGGTGTGACACCGTTCCGCGTGACCAGCAATCTTGAGAGTACCTTTGGTGTGGTTGAAGCGGGTTTGTATGTTCTTACTGACAACGGATGGATGGTCCGCTTGAACTATGACGGACGTTTCTCAAACGCGTCACAGCAACATGCTGGATCCATAAAAATCGGCCACAAATTCTAATTAAACTTGTGATCGCCGGCTATATTTAAAAGGGGGAGAGGAGCTTTGTCTCATCTTCCTCGTTCCGTTTCAGCAATAGTTTTATGTTCCCTACATCCCCAAGTGACTATTTTGGATGTTTAGAGTGCTATGAAAGAATATTCCAGCTATGGCTCATCGACGAAATGGTTTTCATAGTGCTTTTTTTTTGATGGTTTTGGCAGGGTTTGCTGCGGTTTGGGTTGGTGCTGGCGCAGGGCAAGCCTATGGACAAAGCACCCCCAAAAAAAGGACGCCCCAAAGCCAATGGCGCTATGTCTGTTCACAAGCTGCCAAGGGGCAACCGCAACAGTGTCAGATTATCCAGCGTTTACTGGTTCGAAAGTCTCGTAAGACGTTGCTGTCGGTAAGTCTGCGCCGCACGGAGGCAAGGAAAATTACTGCCATGCTGTTGCATCTGCCTCACGGTATGCATCTGCCAGCAGGTGTTGTTATTCGGGTCGATAAAGGCAAACCTATAAAGGTGGCCATTCAGACTTGCGATTTACGAGGGTGCTTTGCTGGTGTCCCCGTCGATGCAGTAATGCTCAAAGCTAAGAAGCGTGGGCAAACTCTGTCGGTGGCATTGCGTAATCTAAAGAAGCAGACAATAGCAATTAATCTCAACCTCAAAGGGTTCACAGCGGCGTTCAAAAAACTCTGATTGTGAAAACAGCTTGGTTCGAGCCTGCGCATACAAGCAAGGGCAGTCGAGAAACTGTTCGGTTTGCCAAACTGATTTCATAACGGATTTGCCACCGAACCTGCCCCCCCCCATCACTGGTGAGTTTTGAACCTGTGATATCGGTTGCTTCATCGGACGCCAAAAGAACTGCGATCGCGGCCACTTCACACTTGGTCGCCGCCCATTGGTGCTGCGCGTTCTGCTTTAGCCGATGGTCCTTATATGTATCGAGATGTGGGCCTGCCGAAGCACCAAACCCAAACAAGAGCATGTGTTACTATTCTTGCGCGCATCCGGTTTGCTGCCGTTTAACTTGCCAAGTGATTTAGCGTTGTTTCGAAATGGACCAGCGCTATAATTTTATGCATTGTCCCAGCCGCGCATTCATACTCATTCAATCAAACTATCCTATTCTATTGCAAAAAATACAACGATGCTTGGCGCCGTCAGCCAACGCTTCAGCAACATTTTGGGCAATAGGAATTTTGATATGTCAGACGCAACACCAGCGTTAGAAATAACCAATCTCACCAAGGCATTTGATGGCACGCACGCCGTTGACGGTTTGTCCTTGAAGGTGCGCGCCGGGGAACTTTACGCGCTGCTTGGGCCCAATGGAGCGGGCAAAACTACAAGCCTGCGCATGGTCACAGGATTGTTGCAGCCCGATAGCGGTGAGATCAAAGTGTGCGGGATTGATGCGCAGCTTGACGCCGTCAAAGCCAAACGCCTGATTGCCTGGGTACCCGATGAGCCGCTGATTTACGACAAGCTCACGCCGATGGAATATCTGGAATTTGTTGCAGGGCTATGGGGGATCGACGCGGATTTTGCACGCTACGAGGCCGACAAACTGATCGACACGCTCGAACTTGGCGAAAAGGCGCATGAGCGCTGTCAGGGGTTGTCGAAGGGGATGCGCCAGAAAGTGGCGCTGGCCGGGGCGCTCATTCATAATCCGAAACTGATCATATTGGATGAACCGTTGACAGGGCTTGATGCGGGGGCAGCAAAGCTGGTCAAGGAAGTGTTGCGGGCGCGTGTGGCGGGCGGCGTGACCATCATCATGACCACGCATATTCTGGAAGTCGCTGAGCGCATGGCTGACCGCATCGGCGTCATAGATCATGGCCGGTTGATTGCGCAAGGGACTTTTGACGAGCTGCGCGCGGGCGACAACAATCAAGGAAAAAGTCTTGAAGATATTTTCTTAGAGTTGGTGGAAAAAGAGCGGGCGACCGCATGAGCCAGCCAGCAACACTCAACTGGTTCGCCCGCCATGAGCTGACCTTGTTCTGGCGCGACTGGTTGTCGATGATGAGCGCGGGCCGATCAGCGCGTGAAGGAGTGGTCAAACTTGTTCTGGGCCTGGCAGCAATCGGGCTGCATGGTCTGGCCTATTCGTTGTTGGCCGAGCCGCTGAGCGGCGGCTTTAGCGCGGACAAAGCCAAACTGGTAATGCTTACCGGCTCACTGGCGCTGGCGTTCTTCATGATGATGTCGCAATCATTGGAAGCGGTGACGCGTGCCTTTTATACCCGCGCCGATCTCGATTTAATTCTGTCGTCGCCGGCACCGGTTCGTCATGTATTTGCTATTCGCATTGGCACCATCACGCTGACCAGCGCGGCGATGGCGACAGTTTTGGCAGCACCGTTCATCAATGTCGCGGCAGTTCTCGACGGGCCGCATTGGCTGGCCGCTTATCCTGCCATGCTGGCTTTGTCAGCAATTGCAACGGCGCTCTCAATTCTGGCCGTCGTCACCATGTTGCATTATGTCGGCGCGGCGCGCACAAGACTGATCTCGCAAATCATTGCCGCCATTGTCGGCGCCAGCTTCCTGATTGGCATTCAGATCGTCGCCATTTTATCGACCGGGAGCATGTCGCGTTTTAGTGTGCTCAGCTCGCAAAGCCTCATTGCTGCGGCGCCGGATTTAACCAGCCTGTTATGGCTTCCAGCCTATGCGCTGATTGGAACGCCTTGGGCGTTGGCGAGTTTAAGCCTGGGCGCCTTGGTTTTGCTTGTTGGTGTGATTCATCTGGTGTCGCCGCGCTTTGCCCATTATTCGATTGCCACGGCGGGGTTGTCGCAGCGCGCTGTTCGGCAGGCCGGGCGGTCATGGTCCTTCAAAAGGCGCCTGCCGTCTTTTGCAAGGCGCACGCCGCGCCAGGTGTTGCGCGCCAAGGAATTAATGCTGCTGAAGCGTGATCCGTGGCTGGTATCACAGACTTTGATGCAGATCCTGTATCTGATCCCGCCGGCAATAATGCTGTGGAAAAACTTTGGTGAGAGCGCCAGCGGTTTTGTAATCGTGGCGCCGGTTCTGGTCATGGCGATCGGGCAATTGGCGGGCGGGCTATCGTGGCTGGCGATTTCCGGCGAGGATGCACCAGATCTTATCGCGTCTGCCCCGCTGCACCGCCGCGCGGTTCTGGTGGCGAAGATCGAAGCTGTGCTGAGTGTGATCACGCTCATTGGCGGCCCGATTTTGCTGGTGATGGCAATCGCGTCGCCCTGGGCGGCATTAATGACGTGCTTGGGTGTACTCGCGGCCTCCACAGCGGCGATAGCCATTCAGATGTGGTTCCGCGCGGCAGCCAAACGCTCGAATTTCCGCCGCCGGCAGACGTCATCGCGCGCGGCTACGTTTTCAGAAGCCTTCTCCTCGGTCATGTGGGCGGGGGCGGCCAGTCTGGCAGTCGCGGGATCTGGTTTCGCGGCGTTGTTTGCCGCACTGGCGCTGTTGGTGCTGGGATTTGCCTGGGTTGTCAGCCTGCCGCGACAGGGAGGTTGACGCGTAACCCTCACAGCCGATTTCTCACAGCCAAGCCAAAGGGCCTGCCGGGATAATATAGCGTTGCTGGGGGGGGGGGGCGAGGGGCGCCAATCGTCTGCGCCCCTCTTGAGGAATTCAAAGTCACACAATAATAAGTATCAAGGGGGAAAGCGAATACGCTATTCCATAGATCCTTGACCTAATCAGGCCAGCTTGGCTATCGCCGCTTCAACCGATGCGCCGATAATGTCCATCGCTTCATTGACGATCTCATCGGAGCTGGTTAGCGGTGGCAACAAACGGATGACATTGCCGCGCACGCCGCAATTCAACAGAATTAAACCGCGTTCCTGTGCTTCGGCAATAATCGTCGTTGTTAGCCTAGCATCAGGATTGCGCGATTCGCGGTCCGTGACCAGCTCAAAGCCGACCATAGCGCCAAGACCGCGCACATCGCCGATTGCTTCCATGCCCTGGCGAGCGGCCAAAGAGTTGAGCCGTGCCTTTAAAATCTCGCCAATATGGGACGCACGCTCGCAGAGTTTTTCTTCCTCGATCACATCAAGCACGGCATTGGCTGCGGCGACGGCGAGCGGGTTGCCGCCATAAGTGCCGCCCAGGCTGGCCGGGTTGGCGCTGTCCATGATGTCGGCGCGCCCAACAATGGCCGACAGCGGGAAGCCGCCAGCCAGACCTTTGGCCATAGCAACGATGTCGGGC